>WQYS01000232.1 GCA_009781125.1 Acidobacteriaceae bacterium
GCCGTCGGCAGCGGCGGCATCTGGGGCAAGGGACCTAACAGAGGAACCCAGACGCAGGGGGACTTTCTCCCCATCTCCCATACAGACTTCATCTTTGCCGCTCTAAGCGAGGAGTGGGGTTTTGTCGGAGCCGTCGGCGTGCTTATGCTGTACTTCTTCATTCTGATGCGGCTGATCCAGAACGCGCAGACCGCCTCGGACCTGCCCGGAGCTTTCATCATCATGGGGATCGTGTCGATTCTGGTGTTTCAGATCGCGGTCAACGTGGGCATGGCCGTCGGCCTGATGCCGGTCACGGGGATTCCTCTGCCGCTGATGAGCTATGGCGGGTCTTCCATTCTGTTCACCTTCCTGGCGCTGGGCATCGTGATGAACATCCGCATGAAGCGCTTCGTGAACTAGTCATCATCCCTGAAGCTGTACCCGGCGTGGATATTCTTAAGCTTGGAGCGGCAAAACCGTCCGGGTGCCCCATCCTTCGTCCGCAAAGCTAGCTTGAGGGAGTCCATGCTGTCAGGGCGGACGAAGGGTGGGAATCGAGGATGCTCAATCAACCATAATTTCTATCTCAAACAAGGGTGAGTTTGGCCGCATACATTCCCACCCTTCGCTACGCTCAGGATGGGGCACCCGGGCGTTCGTGGCAGGGCAAAGGAAAGCAGATTCCATCGCTGCGGACGATACAATCGAGACATGATCAAACAAGTCACGGTGGTGAACGCGGTCGCATCGGCGGAGATCTTTGCCAGGCTGCATGGCCTGTTTCTGGCGCTCGGCTTCGAACAGGGCGTCCAGTAGGACATCGGCACAGGCAGAGGCACGGCCCTGCTGGCTCCTTCGGCCAACATGGAGCTGGCGACCGGCGAGTTTCCGGCGACTCCCAGGCTGCTGATTCAGACCACGAACCTCGATGCGGTTTACGCCGCCGTCGAGCAGTGGATGGCGGAGAACTGTCCGGATAAGACCTTCCTGGCAGAGGTGGAACTTACGGAGTGGAAGAGCCGCATGTTTACGGTGAGGCTTACCACCGGCTACGAGGAGCTGGAGCTGGGCTTCTGGCAGTCGGAGAACGTGCTGCACGGCAAGCCCGTCGCATTGGAAGGCGATCTCTCCGCCGCCGGGATGCGCTTTGCCGTGGTCGTGGCGCGGTGGAACGCTGTGATTACGGACCGCCTGCTGCAAGGCGCGCTCGATGGACTCTACAGAAGCGGAGCCGCAAGGAGCGACGTGGAGATTGTGCGCGTTCCAGGCGCGTGGGAGGTTCCCGCCGCTGCGCGGACGCTGGCTGAGTCGAAGCGGTTCGACGCCATCGTAACGCTGGGCTGCCTGCTGCGCGGCGAGACCGCTCACTACGAGGCGATCTATACAGAGGTGGCGCGCGGCATCGGGCAGTCGCAGCAGGAGACGGGCGTTCCTCATGCCTTCGGCGTGCTGACCTGCGAGACGCTGGAGCAAGCGCTGGACCGCGCCGGCGTGAAGAGCGGCAACAAGGGATTCGAGGCGGCGGTGGCGGCCATCGAGATGGCGTCCTTGCAGAAGAAGATGGAAGGCAAGCGCTGATGGGTACGCGAAGAAAATCGCGCGAGCTGGCGATGCAGATGCTCTACCAGGGAGACCTGGGCAAGCAGACGCCAGAGCAGGTATCAAAGCTCTTCTGGCCCTCGCGCGACGAGATCGACGACGAGACGCGCGGCTTTGCCGAGGACATCTACCGCGTGGCCACCGCGCGGCAGGAGGAGATCGACCAGTTGATCGAGAAGCACGCCGAGAACTGGCGCATCGAGCGTATGGCCGCGGTCGATCGCAACCTGATGCGGGCGGCGGTGGCCGAGATGCTGGCGTACCCGAACACTCCGACGGCGATCATCATCAACGAATCGCTGGAGGTAGGGCGGCGCTACGCCGCTCCCGAGTCGATCAATTTTCTGAACGGCGTGCTGGACGCGGTGGCGCGCGATCTGCTGAAGCAGCGGTACTCTGACCGTCCGTAACCGTCCGGGCGCCCCACACATGACGCGATAAAAGTCACCGCGGCGACTCAGACTCGTGTATGGGGCACCCAGCGAAAGGCGCTGCGAAGCTCGCTGATCTGCTCTTGTTTTTGCGCATCCTGCTTGAGCCTTCCCCATCCAGCGGAGAACAGGCTCCAGAACACGCCAATCAGGAAAAACAGGACAGTTGCCACCACCACAATCAGCAACCGCCTGGGCGAGCTGCGCCGGTCCGGCACGCCTGCGTAGTCAACCACCTGTATGAGCGCGGCGTTCTTCGCCTCGTCGAGCTTGGCGATCTCGAACTGCCGGGCCAGCGTATCGAAGAGCGCCTCCTGATAGCGCACATCCCGAAGTCTGCGAACGTACTCCAGCGACACGTTCGGCACTTCGGAGGTGGGAACCGCTATGTCGCCGTTGCCCGAGTTCTGCTGCTGTTCGAGCTTGGCCAACTGGCCGCGCAGTCCTTCCAATTGCTGCTCCGCGCGCTGGCGGTCCGGATTCTGGCTGGTGGCGAAGGTCTCCATCGCCTGTAGCTCGACCTCCTTGGAGGCGATCTCGGCGCGCATGTTCGCTACCGCCTCGATGGTCGCCCGGGCCTGGCCCGATAGTTCGATGACGCCAGTCTTCTGCTGCGTCTGACGCAGCGCGACCTCGGCATCGGCCAGATGGTTCTTTGTCTGCTCCAGTTGCTGCTCGAAGAACAGGCGCCGCTGTCCGGCCTCGGTCACCGCCAGACCCTGCGTGAGCTGCCGCAGCTCCTCAACATACGCATTGGCCAGATCGGCGCTGCGCCGCGGGTCTTTATCCACGACCGAAATCACGATCAGAGTGCTCTTGCCGGATGTGATGGCCGTGTTGTCGTCCAGAGTTTTG
This sequence comes from Acidobacteriaceae bacterium, assembly GCA_009781125.1. The sequence continues at coordinate 2,868 of WQYS01000232.1, forward strand.
ACGGCGCTGGACAGGAACCTCTGGTGATAAACCTTCATCAGATCAAAACGCTTGACCAGGTCCCTCTCGACGGTATGGCTTTCGAGCAGTCCGACGTAGATGGCATTCGGGTCTCGCAGGCCGGGAAGCATTCCGCCGTTTACGTTTGCAAGCGTGCCCAGGCCTCCAAGCTGACCCATGATCGCAGCAGCGACCGACTGGTTCTGCTGCGGTGGCATGATGCGGGTTACCGCCGTATAGCGAGCGGGCAGCAGAAAAGCGGCAACGCACGCAAGCAGCGCGCCTGCCAGCGTGACCAGCAGGATCATCCTCTTCCGGCGGGCGATCACGACCAGAAGATCCAGAAAATCGATCTCCTGCCTGGGCTTCTGCGCGCCGATGGGATTCTCAACCGCAAACGTATCTATTTCGGAGACTTCCTCTCCTGCCTGTTTCATCTCGCAGTTCCTCAGTCTACTGAGATGAAAAAGCCAGGCCTGAAGTGGCAAAAAACGGTCGCCGCCGCGGCATGGGGCGCCCAGCAGGATTGAGTGCGCGAGAGATACGGATCAGCGCCAGTTCAACCCTTGAAACAGTTCGGAAATAGTAATGTTAAAGGCCCGCGCAAAACACACAATGCTGTGAAGGGTAACGTTGCGCTCGCCTCGTTCCACCTGTCCTATATACGTCCAGTGCATCCCGCTGGCTTCGGCCATGCGCTCCTGAGACCATTCGCGGTCTTTTCTCAACCTGCGAATCCGCGAACCAAGAGCGGTTTGGATATCCTTCGCCACTCTTGAAGTCTCGGAAAATAATACTTAAATCACTAGAGACTACGAGTATTATTTTAAAAACATTCCTTGAAAGGAGAGGTGATAAATGGCAACGCAGGATTTGAGAGATCGCAACGGCAACAAGATCGGAAGCATAGATGTTGATTCACAGGGAACACAGGTTCTCAAAGATAAAAACGGCAACAGGCTAGGAACATATGAGCCAAGATCAAATACGACAAGAGACAAAAACGGCAATAGGGTGGGCACGGGCAATATACTCACGACCCTGCTGCGATAGAGAGCCAGTCGTGACGACCACATGACCGAGGCAATCGCATTTGAAGTTTTTGCTTTTGAGTAGGCCCAGCCTAAAGGCTTGGCCTACCCAGAAGCTACCCCAGTCGAAGCTGTGGAGTCGCACCGAGGTCGTCACCTGCAAATTTCCCGGCGACGAACCTGGGCCAGGCGGCGGCGGCGATCATGGCGGCGTTGTCGGTCGATAGAGCCAGCGACGGAAACGCCACCGGCAATCCGCGCCTGTCGGCTTCGGCCTGAAAACGCTGACGCAGCTCGCGATTGGCGGCGACTCCGCCCGACACTACGATGCCGCGTGCGCCGAAGGCCTCGGCTGCGGCAAAGCTCTGTCGAATAAGGTTTCCCACCACCGCGTGCTGAAAGGATGCAATCAGGTCCAGCGTCTGCGCGTCGCAGAGCGAAACGGCCTCGCTCGATCCCGGCTTCAACTCTGGCTTTGCTGCCAACGCCGCGCGCCGTGTTGCAACGCTCTCGCGCATGGAGTGCGTCTCGATGTAGCGCAGCACCGCCGTCTTAATTCCACTGAACGAAAAATCGAAGGTCAGCCCATCGCCAGCCGCGCGTGCCTTTCTGTTCTCCGCAGCTCCTTCGCGCGGCGCGCGAGCTTTGATCGGCGCAAACTGAAACGTCACAGCTCGCGGATTGCCCCGCGTGGCCAGCGCATCGATCCACGGCCCTCCGGGATAGCCCAAGCCCAGCAGCTTGGCTACTTTGTCGTAGGCTTCACCGGCAGCGTCGTCCACCGTGCGGCCCACGTTGCGATACTGCCAGACGGCATCGCGCTGTTCGGCCAGGTAGAGATGAGTGTGCCCTCCGCTTACAACCAGCGCCAGCAGCGGGAATCTATCACGC
>WQYS01000233.1 GCA_009781125.1 Acidobacteriaceae bacterium
GACCGGTAATCCACAACGATGATCTGTTGCACATCCCGCGGAATCGACTCGCGGGCGTCATTGGAGAGCTGCGCTGCCGAAGCAAATACGCCCGAAACAGCGATCAGTGCAAGCGAAAGGGAAATTCTCGTAAATCGTGTCATACGCAATGGCTAACTCCGGGGACCGCGAATGCGGCGGTCCGAACATCTTCAATTTTACTGAACTTTGGCCCAACTGCGCCTTTTGTCTGTAACTTTGGACGGAATGAACTGAAAATAGATAGGCTGGAACGCAAAAATCTGGAAAATCAGCCGCCTGGAGCCTTATTCCTTCAGCCAGTCCAGCGGATGCTCCAGCCGCCGCTCCAGAACCTTGATGCCGGGATCAAAATCAGGAATACCCTCCACCCACTCGGCTCCCTGCTCGTAGGCGCTCTCGGGGAGAAGCCCGATCAGCTCGCCCTCCTCAAGCTGCGCGCCGTGCCGGCTGGCCAGCTGCGCCAGCCGCGCGTAGACCTTCGACATCGGCGTGCGCTGGTGGTCGGTGATGTTCATCGAGACCTGGGCGCGTCCGTGAGCCAGCACGCCGAGCGCCTTCACGCCGTCGAGACCTCCATTGGACGCGCGAATCTCCCTGGCAATCGCGCGTGCCGCTGCAATGTCCTGCCCGCGAAGGTAGACGTTGTACGCTATCAGGAAGTTACGAGCGCCTACGATGGAGGCTCCCGCTGTCACATGCAGCCCCGGGCCGCCGACGTCGGGCCGCTTGGCCGCGTCTCTGCGAACCTCTTCGCGCAGGCCCTCGAACTGGCCTCTGCGCACATCCTCAAGCTGCACGCGGTCAGGACGCGAGGCTGCGGCTCCGTAAAAGTAAACCGGAACGCCGTATCTCCGCCAGATCAGCAATCCCGCCTGCCGCGCCAGAACCGCGCAGTCGGCCAGCGTCGCTCCGCTGACCGGAATAAACGGGATGACATCCGCCGCACCGACGCGAGGATGCACGCCCTCCTGTTTGGTCAGGTCGATCAGCTCTGCCGCCCGGCCCACTGCTCGCACGGCGGATTCCACAATCGCCTCCGGGGGCCCTGCGACCGTCACCACGGAACGGTTATGCGCCTTGTCCAGCGACCAGTCGAGCAGGCGTACGCCCTCGACGCGCATCGCCGCTACGATGCGCTGAATCTTACCGAGATCCTTGCCCTCGGAAAAGTTGGGAACGCACTCGATGATGGCTTCAGGATTCACTGCTTCCACCACGTGTAACCAATCGTGAATTGTACGCTGGCGTTGATACCCGGGTTCTTGTCGCCCAGCGAAGCGCTGGAGATGTGGACGGCGTTGGCCCCAAAGTCGATGGAGCGACGCGGGCTGATGAAGTAGCGCGCACCGACGCCGAACTGCGGCGTGAAGTTCCACACGCTGGTGTTGTCTGCCGGCCCACCCGCAATTGGCGGGTATTTATGATTCGTCCAGATGACTCCGCCGCCGCCCTGTATCCAGGGGACAACGCGCCCGGTCGTGGCGAAGTTCCAGCGCAGAAGCACGGGCGTGATCGAGACACCAGTAAAAGTTCCTCCAGCGGAACCCGTAACCAGGCAAGCTGGGAGCGTGCACGTGGAGCGCTGGAAACGGGGCGTGTAGGACTGCCAGAGCGGATAGACCTCCACAGCGTACTCGAAGTTGCCGCGCAGCAGTCCCGGACCGACGTTCGGCGTAAGCACCTTCCCGGCATGAACGCCGAGCATGAAGAACTTGAAGCCGGTTTGGTCGTTGGTTCCCAGGCCTCCCTGCGCCTTGACGCCGAACTCCAGCGGGAGCGTCGTTCTGTTGCCTCCCATCGGGTTCTCAGCAACCTGCGCCAACGCTACAAAACCCGAAAACAGAAAACACAACACAAGGAACTTTCCAGCAAAACGGTCGAAACGTATCACGACAACTCCAATTGCAATCCAAAACTTTTTTGCCTGTGCTGGCAATACACTCCATAAAAACCGTTAATCTTCCGCATCTTTACCTTTCCTGAAAACTCCTCGGCAAGGAAAAAATACGGGGGTCCTTCGCTTCGCTCAGGATGACGAGTTTTTTGTTTCAAGAAGAAGACCGCCAATACTGGCGGTCTTCGAAAACGGTTGACCGCCGGGATTTATCCGGCGACGGCAGTTTCGTCCATATCGAAGTTCGAGTAGACATTCTGCGTATCGTCCAGGTCTTCGATGGCCTCCAGCAGCCGGATCATGGCGCTGGCCTGCGTACCTTCGAGCTTGGTATAGTTCGAGGCGATCTTGGTGACCTCGGCGGTTTCGGGCGTGATGCCTGCCTTCTTGACGGCCTCATGCACGGCCTCGAAGTCCTTGGGATCGGTGAGCACCTCCCAGTGCTCGCCCTGGTCGCTGAGGTCTTCGGCTCCCGCGTCGAGAACGATCTCGGTGAGCTTGTCTTCGCTGGCCGCCGCCTTGGCGATGCTGAGAACGCCCTTCTTGGTGAACATCCAGGCAACGGCGCCTTCAGCGCCCAGATTGCCGCCGTTCTTCGAGAAGGCGTGGCGAAGCTCGCTGACGGCGCGGTTCTTGTTGTCGGTCAGCACGTCGACGATGACGGCGACGCCGCCCGGCCCATAGCCCTCGTAGGAGATCTCCTCGTATGTGACGCCTTCCAGCTCGCCGGTGCCGCGCTGTATGGCGCGCTTGATGTTCTCGGCGGGCATGTTCTCGGCCTTGGCCGCAGCCACGGCAGTGCGCAGGCGCGGATTGCCATCCGGGTCTCCGCCGCCCTGCTTGGCGGCGATGGAAATTTCCTTAATCAGGCGGGTGAAGATCTTGCCACGTTTAGCGTCAAGCGCGCCCTTCTTATGCTTGATTGTGGCCCATTTGGAATGGCCTGACATGAACGACCTCTTTGTGAGTGATTTAGCGGGATTCGGCTCTCAGCCAAATCCGCGCAACACCTGATTTTACCACGCCGTTCGCCTTTTCACTTGCCGTTGCGGGCGGCCTTCTTGCGAGCCGCTCTGGCGCGGCGGCGAACCTCATCTTCGCTGAACATCGTTCCCCGGCACTGAGCCGCGCCGCAATGGCAGTCGGCTTCATCGTCGTCGCTGTCGTGCAGGTGGTACTCGTAGGTCAGCTCCTCACCGGGGGCGATGTCGCGGATGGCTTTAATCCAGATGTGTCCGTCGATCTCCTCGGTCTCGCAGTTCGGGTCGCAGGAGTGGTTCAGGAACATCGCGGTGCCGAAGCCGTCGATCACCTGCTTGCCAACGCTGAACAGATAGGTGATGAAGCGATCCGCGTAGCGCTCGTCGGCAACCGCTTTGGTGAAGCGGGGACCGTCGTACTCGACCACCAGCGAGTTCTTTTTGATGGGGGCCATGGTGTAACAGCCAGCCGCATGGATCGAAGAGGAGCGAACGATAAGGCCCTTATGCATGAGTAAACGGAATCCAGAAAGGAGATTTCAGCGTGACAGGTTTGACTATAACAAATGCCCGGCAGGAGGCGTCCAACTCTTGATGCGAGTAAGCTTAATTACTATGAATCGGCAGCATTCCATTCTTCGCAGAGCATGGGCAACAGCGCCGGTGCTGGTTGTGCTCGCGTCTTTCTGCGCCGCTCAAACAGGAAGTCAGACCCCGAACGGGACAAGCGGAACAACTCCGCCGTGCCAGCCAACCGCCGACAAACCTTGTCCTGCTGCGGCAGACACTCAGAAGAAGTCTGCGGCAGAGCGGTTCCCTTTTCCGGGCGACGTGGAAACTCCAGATGCTCCCTCAGCAAAAGCGCCCGTGCCCGACGCGCCGGTTCCCAACGCACCGCAGCAACAACAGCCTGACGCGGGAAAGAAGTTTCCTCTCCCCGGCGACAGTCAGGACGCATCGGGCAGCAGCAGTTCCAGCAGTAGCAGTAGCTCCAGCGCAGACGATGACTCTGAGCCTCCTGACCCGGACGCTGCCTCCACAAACGACAAGAGTCCCAAAGGCAGCAAGAACCCGCTCAACCGGCTGGGACGCAGGCGGCTTCCCGTAGACCCGAATCCGCAATCAGACGAGGAGCGCGCCGCCGAAGACCTGCGCGTCTCCAGGTTCTACGAGCAGAGCGGAAATCTCTACGCCGCGTATCTGCGCGCCAAGGATGCGGTCCAGTATCAGCCCAACGATCCGGACATGCACTATGCGCTGGCTCGCGTCGCGCAGAAGTTGAACAAGCGCGAGGAGGCCATCGCCGAATTCAAGACCTACCTCAAGCTCGATCCCGACGGGCTCCAGATCAAGCAGGCGAGAAAGGCTCTGGATCAGCTTCAACGGCAATGATTCATGCATGTAATCCGATGAAATTGAGATTTTTTTTACTGATACCTGCTCTGTTAGTTTTCTACTGTTCTTGGAGTCATGCTCAGGAGCAGAGTCTTCACACTGATCCGATCAACCTCACGCCGCAGGTGCGCGAAGCGCACGAGCGCTTCTACAGCCTGGACTACGACGGTGCGCTGGAGCGCTTCGAGGCTATTCAGCGTGCCAATCCGCAGAATCCAATGGCCAACAATTACGTCCTGCTGACGCTCATCTTCCGCGAGCTTTACCATCAGGACCTGCTGGACACGACCTACTACGCTCATGATTCTTTCCTATTCTCGAAGCGCGACGTCTCCATCCCGAAAGAAACACGCGACCGCATTGAGCAGTTGACCAACACCTCCGTCGCCTTATGCGACCAGGCCATCCGCCGTAATCCGAACGACGCCAACGCCTGGTTCGCTCGCGGATACGCGCGCGGCATGCACGCCGCCTTCATCACGCTGGCCGACCATA
>WQYS01000234.1 GCA_009781125.1 Acidobacteriaceae bacterium
GAGCTTCGCTGTATTTGAGCGCATCAGATGTCCAGACCGTGCAGCATCTCCATATCCCTGGAGCATTATCCCCGTAGCTATACCCTTTTGAATTGTCATTCCGAACGGAGTGAGGGACCTGCTTTTTTCGGCTGCCACAAACAACTACGACGCGGAGAGAAAAAGCAGGTTCCTCGTTTCACTCGGAATGGCAATTGAAAAGGGCACATCCATTTGGATTCTGCTCTAAGTTTCCTGTCAGGGCTGGATGACGATCTTCATCGAATCGGGCTGCGGGTGCGAGGCCAGATCAAGGGCCTTGGCCGTATCCTCCAACGGGAAGCGGTGCGAGATGAGCCGGGTCAGGTCGAAGCCGCTGCCGTAGCCCGCGAGCACCAGGCGCGCAGCCTCATCCTGAATAGCAACCGAAGCGCTGTAGGAACCCATCAACGTCTTCTCGTCCATGCACACGTCGGCGGGATCGATCACGGCCTCGCGGTGCTGCGTCTCGGCGAACAGCATCACGCGCCCGCCCGGACGCAGCGCATTCATCGCCAGCTTAATGATGGCGTCTCCAGGAACGGCCACCAGAGCTACATCGGCTCCGCGACCTGCGGTTGCGGCTTTGGCTGCGGCAACTACATCGCCGCGGGCATCGAGCGGATGCGTCAGTCCGAACTTCGCCGCAACAGCATGACGCTCCGGATAGAGATCGCTCGTCAACACGGTAGCTCCGGTGCGTAGCGCCAGCGCCGCCAGCAGAATTCCAATCGACCCCTGACCAATCACCAGCACGGTCTCGTCGTCCTTGAGACCAAGCATGTCGATGGCCTTGTAGCAGGTGTTCACAGGCTCGATGAACGAGGCCTGCTCAAACGGAACCTCGTCGGGAATCTTTATCAATCCTCGCCGCACGATCCAGTCCATCACACGGATGTACTCGGCAAAGCCGCCGCCTGCGGGCGCAAATCCAGCAGTGCAGCCGACCTTCTTGTACGTCTCGCACTGGGCGAAGGTACGCTTGCGGCAGTAGTAGCACTCTCCGCAGGGAATATGATGGTAGGCCATCACGCGGTCGCCGACGGCGAAGCCCGCGACTCCCGCGCCGGTCTTCACGATGGTGCCTGCCATCTCGTGCCCGAAGACGCGCGGCGCGGAGTGCGATCCGGTATGAATTTTTTTGAGGTCGGTGCCGCAGATGCCGCAGGTGTGAATCTTTACCAGCACCTCGCCAGGGCCGATCTCCGGCACGGGGACAGTCTCGACGCGAACATCATTCACACCGCGATAGACCGCCGCTCGCATGGTGGCTGGAATCACTGGCTGACTAGACGCCTTCGGTTCGGATGATTGGGTCTGCATTCTTCTCTTTAATAAATTCTAAAATAAGGCCGCGCATGGTCTCCGCCGAGCGAGCGCTGTTCCTTCCAAGATGAATCAGTGCAGGCCATGAGCGCGGCTTGAAGGCAACGGCACTGATGAAGGTGAGCATCCTCAGATGTCCCATGGCATCGATATGCGGATTTATGTCCGGCAGCCGCGCGTCTACGGCATCGGAGACCCCCTTAATACACATGAAGGGGATTCCACGCATAGCGGCCAGGCGGGCGACGGTGGCAGCCTCCATGTCGACGAGCCCCGCCTCAGGATATGCCTCAGCCAGCCGCTGCTTCTCCTTGGCATCGGCGACTCGCGCCGTGGTGACAAGCGCCGTCTCGCCTTGCTTCAGAGCGAACCGCTCGCCGGTCTGCGCGTCGATGACCACACCTGGAATGTATGCCTTTCCTGCGGCAACACTATCGCACAAGGCTCCGGCCCAGCCGACGGACATCACCATATCGAGAGCGCCGTCGGACTCGGCTTCTGCAAATGCTCTTCGAGCCGCGTCTGCTCCCATCCCGGCGCATACAGCGATCCACTGATTCGCGCCGTTCTCGGAGAGCCATCTTCGCGACTTCGACGTCGCTGTCTTTACCTGTTTCCAGTCCTTTACCAGAGGCTTCAACTCACCCGGCAAGGCAGCGAGAATACCGATTCTCATGCCTGCACCGTTGCCGCCTTCAGCGCTGGAGCATATCCATGCTCGACAAACCAATCGACAGCGGCGCGCATGGCGTTGTCGACGGGCAGCACCTTGAAGCCGAGCTCCGCCTCGGCCTTTTGCGAGGAGGCAAACATCATCTTCTTGCCCATGCGCACCTCTTCGACGGTGGCGCGCGGCTCTTTGCCGAGCAGTCTTCCGGTAATGTTCTCGCTGAAGAACGCAAAGCCCATCGCTACCGCATGAGGAACCTTGCGTGTAGGCGAAGGCAATCCTGTCATCGCGGCGAGGCGGTCGAGAATCTGCTTCAGCGTAAGATTCTCTCCGCCCAGAATGTAGCGCTCACCCGGCCTGCCCCGGTCAAGCGCGGCGACGTGCATTCGCGCAACCTCGTCCACATCGACCAGATTCAACCCCGTGTCGACATAAGCAGGGAACTTGCGGTTCAGAAAGTCCACAAGAATTTGCCCTGTGGGTGTTGGTTTCAAGTCTGCTGACCCAATCGGAGTCGTCGGATTCAGAATCATCACATGCTGGCCCGCGCGCGCAGCCTGAATCGCTTCCTGCTCGGCGAGAAACTTCGAGCGCTTGTAGTGGCCGATCATGTCGGCCAGCGAGACGGGCGTGTCTTCGTTCACGATGAGATTCTCAATAGGACCGTCCGACTTGAAGCCCATCGTCGCCACGCTCGACGTGTACACTACGCGCTGGACTCCGGTCTCACGCGCCAGACGAAGCAGCTCGCGCGTCCCATGCACGTTCGTGGCGAGCATCTCCTCGGGATCGCGTACCCAGAGCCTGTAATCGGCGGCAACATGCACCAGAGCATCGCATCCGGCTAGCGCCGAGCGAAGCTCTTCAGGCCGACGAAGATCGCCGACAATAACATCGGCCTTCAGGGCTTCCAGTATGTCCAGGCGGCTTGTCTTTCGCGTCAGCAGACGAAGCTCTGCGCCCTCTGCCGCATATCTGCGAGCTACGTGGCCGCCGACGAATCCGGTTGCTCCTGTGATGAATACGCGCACGTTCAGTCCAGATTCTCGGGGTCGATACGGATGTTGGTCTCGCCTCGGGCCTTTCGTTCCCAGTATTCCTTGATCCACCTCTCAAATCGCTTGCCCGCTGCCGTGTCTCGTCCTGTAAACGCGAGAGCTGCAATCTCTGAGTAGGCAATGCTCAGCTTTGTTACCTCGGTCACGGGAATCAGGCGGACGAAAGAATTCTCCAGCGAAGACCCGGAGCGCCGGTCATAGATGTAGCCTTCGATCTTGGAGCCGTCCTTGCGCGTGATGGTGACGTCGCCGCGATAGTCGAAGGCCTTCTCCAGAGCCTCGCGGATATCTTCCGCCGTTGCCATGGACGGAATCCAGCCCTCAAGCAGCTCTTTTTCGCGGCCTGCCGCAACCTCGATCTCGTCGGGATTGGCGTGCGCCAACTGCTCCAGCTTTGCCGATTCCTGCCGCTCGGTTGCCATGGTTAGTCTCCCTGATGAAAACGTTTTGCTTCTAGGTAGGCCAAGCCTTTAGGCTTGGCAATCTTGAATCTCTAATAAATTTTGGCCTTTAGGCCCTGGGGTATGCTCTTTTGCTGACAGAGAAGAAAACATACCTCAGGGGCTAAAGCCCCTTTGATTGTATCCCTGAGAATGCCAAGCCTAAAGGCTTGGCCTACCTAGAAGCAAAACATCTCAAAAACTTCAGGTGTAATTGACCTGCTCTGATGCCGATGAAGCCGCGTTGATCTGAACCAGCGGGCCGTGTCCCGAAGGCTTCCACTCGTCGAGCAGCTTCTGCGCGCCGCGGTCCTCGTAGCTGCTGAACATTCCCTTGGCCGTCTGGAGCAAGCCCTTTAGCGAGCCGAAGGTGTAGTTCACGCCCGAGGCCTCATAGCCCGAGTGAACCATGCAATTGGCGCACTGCGGATTGCCGCTCTCGGTGCCGTACTTCTCCCACTCGACCGACTCCATCAGCTCTTTGTAGGAGTCCGCGTAGCCGTCCTGCAACAGATAGCAAGGCTTCTGCCAGCCGAAGATCGAGAACGAAGGCATTCCCCAAGGCGTGCAGCGAAGCTCCTTGCGGCCCATCAGGAACTCCATGAAGATAGGTGAAGCATTGAAGGCCCAGCTCTTCTTGCGGTTCGACAGAATGGCTCGGAACAGCTTGCGCGAGCGCGCCCGGCCCAGGAAGCTGTTCTGGTTGGGGGCGTGGTCGTAGGTGTATCCGGGCGACACCATCATGCTCTCGACGCCTGCGGTCATCAACTGGTCGAAGTGGCGGCGCACGCTGTTGGGGTCGGCGCCGTCGAACAGAGTCGTATTGGTGGTCACGCGGAAACCCGCGGCCACGGCGGCGCGGATGCCTTCCATAGCCAGGTCGTGTCCGCCTTCGCGGCAGACGGAGATGTCATGGTGTTCGCGCAAGCCGTCCACATGCACCGAGAAGGACAGATACTTCGACGGCTTGAAGAGGTGCAGCTTCTCCTTCAGGATCAGCGCGTTGGTGCAGAGATACACATACTTGCCGCGAGCGATCAATCCGGCGACGATCTCCGGCATCTTCGGGTGCAGCAGCGGCTCTCCGCCCGGTATGGCGATCATCGGCGTGCCGCACTCTTCGGCGGCTTTGAAGCACTCCTCAGGCGTAAGCTCCGCCTTCAAAATGTGCGGAGGATACTGAACCTTGCCGCATCCGGCGCAGGCCAGATTGCAGCGGAACAACGGCTCCAGCATCAGCACCAGAGGATAGCGCTTGCGTCCGCTGAGCC
>WQYS01000235.1 GCA_009781125.1 Acidobacteriaceae bacterium
CCCCGGGCCACGGCCTGCACCACGTAGGCCGGCATAGCCTCGTTGACCTCGCCTGCCAGCTCGATGAACCTCGTGTTGAAGTCGTACTCCTTGGCCTTCCAACTCAGGTAGAACGGGTCGATGGGGATGCAGTGCCCGCCCAGTCCCGGCCCGGGATAGAACGGGTGGAAGCCGAAGGGCTTGGTCGAGGCGGCGTCGATGACCTCCCAGATGTTCACGCCCATGCGCAGAGCGAGCACCTTCAGCTCGTTGACCAGCGCAATGTTGACGCAGCGATAGATGTTTTCGAGCAGCTTGGTCATCTCCGCCGCCTGCGTCGAAGAGACGCGCACGGCGCGGACGAAGATCGACTCATACAGCGTAGCGGCCAGCTCCGTAGCAGTCGGCTCGTGCCCGCCGACTACCTTCGGGATATCGTGCCGCGCGACCTGCGTGTTGCCGGGGTCCTCGCGCTCGGGCGAGAAGGCCACGTAGAAAATACCCTTTTCCTTGGCCGCGCCTTTGCCTTGAACCTTCAGGCCGCTGCGGTTGCCCGCTTCGAGGATGGGGATGAGCCGCTCCTCGGTGGTTCCCGGATAGGTCGTGCTTTCGAGCACCACAAGCTGGCCCTCCTGTAGCCACGGAGCGACGGCTCGGGCGGTGTCTTCGATGAAGCTCAGGTCCGGCTCGCGATGCTCGGTCAGCGGCGTGGGCACGCACAGGATGATGGCGTCCATATCAGCAAGGCCGGAGAAGTCCGACGTCGCCCGCATTCCCTTCTCGCGCGCGGCCTGAATCTCTTCCGGCGGAATGCGGAAGATGTACGAGCGGCCCGCTTCGAGGTCCGACACTTTTTTGCGGTCGATATCGAAGCCGGTCACCTTGAAGCCGGTCTCGGCAAACAGCAGCGACAGCGGCAATCCGACGTAACCCAGTCCAATGACCCCAATCTTTGCCGTGCGTGTCTGCAAGCGCTCGTAGCGCTCCCGTACTGCCAGTGGCATTGCAACTTCGTTTATCGTGGGCATATTTTTTAAATCTTATATCCGGCGAGGGCCGGAATTCCTTTCAATAGGTTGCCTTACTGTCTATCGTCGGCATGACAGGATAAAATCTTAACTGTAGAGATGATATTCGTAGCCGTATTCCTAATCGATATACACTTCGCTTTTGGGTTCAAGCAAACTTCATAACCATCATACCCCGGGTCTCCCGGCAGGAGAATTCTTAGAATGGCGCGCTATCTGATTACCGGCATTGCAGGTTTCATTGGATCAACCCTTGCTCATGCGCTTGTGGACGAAGGCCACGAGGTCTGCGGCTTCGATAACCTTTCCACCGGCAACCTGGTCAACATCGAGGACATTCGTCAGAAAATCTCGTTTCAGCAGATGGACCTTCAGGACGTGCAAGGCATGAAGGACGCCTGCGATGGCGTCGATTACATCCTGCATCAGGCCGCGCTGGCCTCGGTTCCGCGCTCGGTGAAGGACCCGCTTACATCGCACGAATCCAACATCAACGGAACCCTCAATCTGCTGCTGGCGGCGCGCGATGCCAAAGTTCGCCGCATTGTTTATGCGGCCTCTTCGTCGGCCTACGGCGATCAGCCGACCCAGCCCAAGCAGGAGGAGATGCCGCCCCGCCCGCTGTCTCCTTACGCCGTGCAGAAGCTGACCTGCGAGTACTACATCCAGTCCTTCTACAAGGCCTACGGCCTGGAGGGCGTCTGCCTGCGCTACTTCAACATCTTCGGACCGCGTCAGGCGGCGAACTCTCCTTATTCCGGAGTGATCGCGCAGTTCACCTCGAAGATGATGGCAGGCGTTACACCCACCATCTACGGCGACGGCCTCACCAGCCGCGATTTCACATACATCGATAACGCCGTCAGCGCCAATCTGCTGGCTGTAAAGGCTCCGGCGGAGGTGGCTACGGGCCGCGTCTTCAATGTGGGTACCGGCGGCAGCCATACGCTCAAAGAGGTTTACGACACCATCGCCCGTCATCTTGGCTTTGCCGCTCCTGCCACATACGGGCCGGAGCGTACCGGCGATGTGAAGCACTCTCTCGCGGATATCTCGCGTGCGTCGAAGGAGCTGGGTTATCAGCCCAAGGTGGGTTTTGAGGAAGGACTCCAGCGCACGGTGGATTGGTACCTGGAGACCAATCGCGCACAGGCGGAGACTGCCGGTGTCAGCCGCTAACAAAGGAAAGAAAATTCTGGGTGCCCCACTCATGCGCAGTTTCATCGCGCATGGGTGGGGTCTTATCTCCACAGATATCTCCCCCACCCATGACACGATAAAACTGTGTCATGAGTGGGGCACCCAAATTCTAATGTCCCCATCGATTTCTATGTACTCATCGAAGCAATTTTATGCGTGACGAATTCTGCGGAAGAGGCTTCCGGCAGCGCCGACAAGACCCGTTCCCAGCAGCAACAGCGAGCTTGGTTCCGGCACTGCGCCTTCGCCCTGGATGGCGCCTGCGAAGTCCAGTCCCTGGTAGAAAGAGCCGGTCTGGTCCACGTCAAAGGTCAGCGTGAAGTTGGTCGTGTTGCCTGCGTTGATGACGGCCAGGAAAGCCGCCAGTTGGGCCGAGTCAAGGGTATAGGGAGAGCGGCAGTCCGGCAGGCCGTCGGCGCACTTCACGTCGGTGCCGATGGCCCCATCGGGAACGATCTCCGTGCCGTTGATCCATAGCTGCGTGGTATCGTCCGCCATCACCTGCAAGGGAGCGGTAAAGGAGTAGGTGTTTCCCGCAATCGTGCTGAAGGAATAGGTGTACTTGTAGACGCCGTTGGGATCGAAGGTGCCGGTGGTCTCTCCGCCGTTAGGGCCGGAGTGCGGATCGACCGAGACCCAGTTGGAGCCGGGCAGCGCCTCCTGCCATGGGGTGTTGGAGGTAGGTGAAACGTTGAAGGTTGAACCAGAGGAGCCGTAAGGAGCAGGTCCTCCCCCGGCGTAGCCGACGGTGCCGCTGTTGGCAGCGCCGGAGCCGGGCATACTGTTAATTCCGATGACATCGGCCGAGGCCAGCGCGGACGCTGTCACCAGCAAGGTGCCAAAGGCAAACATCTTTGCGCAAAGATTCATGGGTGTCCTCCTACGGACTAGGCCCGTATCCGCGGGAATACGGGGTGGTGCCGAGGGCCCGGAAACCTTACAACGACAGACAAGCCTGCCGCGCTCAAACAGTCGTTCGCTCAACTTTGGCAGACCCGCAGTATCTCGGCAAATTGGCTGCCAAACTTTGTGTGAATCGCATTAATCACTTAGCGCACCAGGGTGCATCCAACATGCAGGAACCTGCACAGCAGGTGGCGAATCTATTTCTCTTTTCGGACGCGCAGACGCTGTGGACGGAAAAAATCACTTCCCCGAGCGGAAACGTCAAAACAAGATGAAGATGCAAAACGCAGTTTTAGAGACGCGAAGGCCCACTTTTTTCAGAGCTATCAGGATGTTGATCCTTATGGCGCTGGCGTTGTCGCCGTGCGCCTTCTGCGCGACGCCGTTTTCCGATTCGGCTCTCGATCAGGGATACAACGACATGTACAACCTGCAATTCGCCGAGGCTCATGCAGAGTTTCAGCAGTGGATGCAGGCGAATCCGGATGATCCGATGGGACCGGTCTCCGACGCGGCGGCGTTTCTGTTCAGCGAGTTCGAGCGTCTTCACGTGATCGATGTCGAGCTGTTTGCTAACCAGGACAAGTTTGACAACCGCTCGCGCCTTACACCCGATGACGCCGTGCGGCAGTCCTTTGAGGACCGCCTGGGCCAGGCCACGCATCTGGCTGACGCCGCGCTGCAACGAAACAAGAACGACGCCCGCGCGCTCTACGTCAAGACGCTGGTCAACGGCATGAAGTCTGATTACGCGCTAATGATCGAGAAGAGCGATTTTTCCGCTCTGAGCTACAGCAAGCAGGCCAGCGCGTGGTCAAAACAGGCGCTGGCGGTTGACCCAAAACTTTACGACGCCTATCTTGCCAGCGGTGTTGAGAACTATATGCTCAGCCTGAAGTGGGCTCCGCTGCGCTGGCTGCTGAATCTGACCGGCTCCTCGACCAGCCGCGAGGAGGGGATTCGCCTGCTCCGGCTGACAGCCAGTGAAGGGCATTACCTTGCTCCGTTCGCCAGCATGATGCTGGCCGTCGCCGCGCTGAGGGACAACCATCCCGACGAGGCGCGCTCGATCCTGATCGAGCTGCGCAGCGAGTTTCCTAAGAATGCTCTCTATGATCGCGAGTTAGCCTTAATTCACTGACATCTGTACACTTCTGTCTATAACTGCAAGCTATGATCGAACGCCGGACGATGAAACCGCAGGCGCAGTGTATTCCTTTGGGTTTACGCCGCCGGAGTTCCTATTTAGCCAATGCAGATACAGGAATACCAGGAGACTTATCATGTTTCGTTGGGCCATGCGCGCGGCGGTTGTTTTCGGCTTCATCTTTTCGTTGTCACAGATGTGCTTTGCGCAGCAGAACTCTCAGTCTGGACTTGCTCCCACGCCTCCGATGGGGTGGGCGAGCTGGAATCATTTCTTTTGCGACTATGACGAAAAGACCATCCGCGCGCAGGCCGATGCCCTCGTCTCCAGCGGCATGAAAGACGCAGGGTACAAGTACGTTGTCATTCAGGAGTGCATCGCCAGCAAACGCGACGCGGATGGAAACCTGATCCCCGACAGCGAGCGTTTTCCCAGCGGCATGCCCGCGCTGGTTGACTATATCCACAGCCTAGGTCTAAAGGCGGGAATCTACACCGACATTGGTCCCTACACCTGCGCGC
>WQYS01000236.1 GCA_009781125.1 Acidobacteriaceae bacterium
AATCACAGACCGTTTCTACTCACTTGCCTGTTTCCCTTTTATGGGACGCTCTCGCGAGGCTGATTTCGGACCCGGCTACCGAAGCCTTGCCGTCGGAGAGTACGTGATTGTCTACTGCATCGAAAATCAGGATGTGCTGATTCTTCGCGTTGTTCATGGCCGCCGCCAGTTGGAGGCTCTTTTCGGCCACTAGTGCAGCCAGCAAGAGTTTACGTCTAATATCGCAGGCACGCTCTGGCCGGAATAAGATGGCGGAGGCGGGCAGGAGACTGATAATCTGGTGTTTCCTGGTTTGGTTCCGTGACCAGCCAGAAGGCAGGAGGTAGTCGCGTGGTGAGAGTGAAGGTACTGGCCGGAGCAGTGGCGTTGATGCTGGTGGCGTCTCCAACCCAGCAGGCCCAGCAGACAGCAGGGCAGCAGGCGGTTCCCGATGCCCCGCGGCCGCAGGTCAGCCTGCCCGCAGCCAGCGCGATCAGTGCGGGGGTGGGTACGACCTCATCCTCGAACGACGACACCACGGCGGCGGCAGCGGCGTCTCAGCCGGACAACGCTGTGCCCGGCAGCCTGCCTGCGTCTCCGCAGACACAGGCACAGCCGGACGACCAGCAGGCGCCCGATCTTCCCGCTCTCGGCGAGGGGCCCGCCTATACCCTGCATGTCGGCGTGAACTTTGTCGAAGTTCCATACACGGTCAAGGACCGCCGGGGAAATCTTGTCCCCGGTCTCACCTGGCGCGACGTTCAGGTCTTTGAGAACGGCCTGCGGCAGCAGATTGCCCTGTTCACCGTCGATCCGTGGCCTCTGTCGGTAGCGCTGATTATCGACCAGAGCATGACTCCCGACTACATGGCCAAGGTCAACAACTCGCTCTCGGCCTTGCAGGGCGCCTTCGCTCCCTTCGATGAGATCGCCGTCTTCACCTACAACAACACGCCCAAGCTGCGGACCGAACTCACCGGCGCGCGCAGCGCGCGGCTGACCTTCACGCTCGAGAACACGAAGACGGCTGGCCGTGAGCCTGCTCAGATGGGCGGCGGACCGATGTCGCAGACAACCTTTATCAACAACCAGCAATTCGATCCCAATACGTCTCCGGTGCGAAACAGCCAGAGCACCTGGACGGCTCCGCCGCGAGAGAGACATGCTCTCAACGACGCCATCCTTGAGGCTGCAAAGTCTCTGAGCAAGGTGGAAAAAGGCCGCCGCCGGGTTATCTACGTCATCAGCGACGGCAAGGAAGATGGCAGCGTCGCCAAGTTCAAGGATGTCGTCCGGTATCTGCAGACGAACAAAATCTCCGTCTATGGCACGCTGGTGGGCGACTCCTCCCTGCCCGTAATCGGCTTCCTCGACCGCATCCACATACCGCTGCAGATGCGGGACAACATCCTGCCCGCCTATGCCGCGGCGACCGGCGGCAGCATCGACGCCCAGTTCCGCCAGAAGGGCATCGAGGAGAGCTTTGCGGCCATCGCCCGCGAGGTGCGCACGCAGTACGTGGTCGGCTACTACTCGAAGGAACCGTTTATCGACGGCAAGTTCCGCACCATCGAGGTCAGAGTGCTGCGGCCAAACCTGGACGTGCTGGCCAAGAAAGGCTACTTCCCGACAGCAGGCGACGCGAGTCCTGCGAACATCATGCCGGCAGCGCGCTGATGCCTGGCAATAACGCGCTGGCGGCGCTGGCCGCTGCCGTGCTGTGGGGCGGAGGCGACTTCTCCGGCGGCATGGGAGCTAAACACTCAGGAAATACTATGGGCGGCGCTCTGCGCGTGGTTCTCGTGAGCCACGCCATGAGCCTCGCCGTGCTGGTCTCGATTGCGCTGGCGCGCGGCGGTGCCTTTCCGCGCGGCGCTCCGCTGGCGTGGGGACTGGGCGCGGGCTTGCTGGGCGGGTTGTCCTTGACCGCGTTCTATTCTGCCCTGGCGCGCGGAGCCATGGGAGCCTCGGCTGCTGTCAGCGGCCTGCTGGCGGCGGCGATTCCTGCCGCGGTTTCGAGCATCGCGGAGGGGTCTCCCGGCCTGCTGCGCATCGCGGGTTTCCTCATCGCCGGAGCCGCCATCTGGCTGATCGCAGCCGGAGACAATCCTGAGAACATGCCGGTTTCGGCGGGAACCATGTGGCTCGCCGTGCTGTCGGGAGCCGGGTTCGGAGTCTACTTCGTGGCGCTGAAGTTTGCCAGCTCCGCCGGTTTCATCTGGCCGATGGCCACGGCCAGAATGGCCAGCCTTACGGTTTGCTCAATCACGCTGTGCAGCCTGATCGCGGCTCGAAGCCCGCTGCGCGCGGGCAAGCTGACACCGATCGGCCTACTTTGGATTGCAGGCGCGGGAGCGCTGGATACGGGCGGGAACCTGCTCTACATGGCCTCGACGCAGGCCGGACGGCTGGACGTGGCTGCCGTGCTGGCCTCGCTCTATCCGGCGTCAACAATTCTGCTGGCCGCATGGATGCTGCACGAGCGCCCGACGCGACGACAGGCCGCGGGAATGCTGGTGGCTGTCGCATCGGTTGTCATGATTACAATCTGACGCCTTCTGAGCCGTTGCGTTGCCGATCATTTCATCTCAATGCCGGGTAAGCAGGAAGTAAAGAATGCCATTGAGAATCGCAATAATGCCTGTCATGGCAAGGACGATCTTAAGCGTGTTCGCGGCCAGCTTCACGTCAATATCCTTGCGTAACATCTCTAAGTCGGCCTTGGTTGCCAGCTCGGAGATGTCCGGCATGGCGGAGGTCTGCGACATAAGTTCAGCCATTGCCTCGGCCTGATCGCGGTTAACACCTGCGTGTACAAGCACCTTGACCGCCCGAAGAGTATCGAATGTCGTCATCATTGTGCCCATGAAACGTCCTATCTAATCATAACCTGCTTTTTAGCAACGCTTACGTCAATTTGATCTTCGCAGCGTCCACCGTGGGCTTGGGGTACTTGAGCTTGAGCGACTTCATCGCGTCCACGATGATCCCCGAGATGACCATGTTGCGATACCACTTGTGGTCGGCGGGAACCACGAACCAGGGCGCGTGCTTCGTGCTTGTCGCCGCTATGAGGTCGTTGTAGGCCTCTTCATATCGGGGCGAGAACTTGCGCTCCTGAAAGTCCGCCTCGGAAAGCTTCCAGTGCTTGTCAGGGGTGTCGATGCGGTCCTGGAGCCGCGCCGTCTGCTCATCATGCGAGATGTGCAGGAAGAACTTCAGGATGACCGTGTCGTTATCAACCAGCGTGGATTCGAAGCGGTTAATGTCGTCCAGACGCTCGGCGACCACCTTCTGCGATATCTGCTTGTGCACGCGCGGAAACAGAACGTCCTCGTAGTGCGAGCGGTTGAAGATCTGGATCATGCCGCGCGCGGGCAGCTGCGAGTAGACGCGCCAGAGAAAATCATGCCGGTGTTCGAGCGGCGTGGGAGCCTTGAACGCCGATACGGCGCATCCCTGCGGATTGATCCCGGAAAAGATGTGGCGGATGGTGCCGTCCTTGCCTGCCGTGTCCATGCCTTGCAGGACGATCAGCAGAGCCTTCTGCTGGCTGGCGTAGAAGACCTCCTGCAACTGCTCCAACTGCTCGCGATGCTTAGCCAGAACCGCGTCGGCGGATTTTTCCTTGGCGTGCCCTGCGGAGTCGGTAGGAATATGCGAAAGACGAACCCGGCTGCCCGGAGCGATGCGGTGCGGAGATTTCAGCTTCATAACAAAGGCCTCTTCGTCGAAAAGGAGTCCCTGTTATTGTATGCGACCGGACGCAGAACAGCCCCTGCATCGCCAAGGTGCAGGGGCCTTTGAAATACGTCTGCGAAACTCAAGCCGGGAAAAAGCTGGTGTTCAACACCTGCTCGGTCGTCCACGGGCAGAACTCAGGAAATACATTGATGCCTGTTTCGTTGACGGCTTGTGCGACGGCATGTGTCCAGACAACACGCATCCAAGCCATATCCGACAGTTTGCTTTTCAAGCTGGGAGCTTCGTTCAAGAGATAACTAACGTCCAGCCGTTGAGCTTTGATCGTTGCTTCCCAGCTTGCGCCACGACGGTCCGGCTGGTACTGCCATTTGAGCAGATGGGCCAGAAGTACCGCCATACGGCTTGCAAGCTCACGCAGTTCGCTCTTGCCTACGTCCTCGATCTCCTCCGCTACGTGCTCGATGTCCAGAGCCGAGAACTTGCCTGCGCGGAGCAGCGCGGCCTGCTCATTGGCCCACGCAAACACATCCTTATCGTACAAGCTGGTTCCCATAGGCCACCTCGCGAACAGCTTCTACTTGCTGACGGTCTCGCCGGGCTTGGTCGTCGAATCGGCGGGCTTATTGACCTCGTCGCTGAGGCCCTTCATGCCGTCTTTGAATCCGCGCAAACCCTCACCGAGTCCCTTGCCAAGCTCGGGCAGCTTCTTGCCGCCGAAGATCACCAGAAGAATAATCGCAATGGGCAGAAGATGCCCTGGTGTAAATAATTCGCCCATACAAGTTTCTCCCTCGTAGCCGGAGCTTTCTCTAAGCTCATACGGCCTGGCTCTATTGTCGCACAATAGAGGCTTTTGCCGCTCGCTCCACAGGTCGCCACGGCGATCGGAGGAGTCTGCTTTTCTCTTTGTTTTTAGACGCAACGGTAAGTCAAACAGAAGCAGATTCCTGCAGAATGCTATCCGGACGGACAAGAAGGCGTAGAAACGTTATATCTTATAAGAGCACAGCAAAATAGCAGGAGCGGATGTTGGAGACCAGAACGCAGGGAAATCAAGCACTAG
>WQYS01000237.1 GCA_009781125.1 Acidobacteriaceae bacterium
CAGAACTACAAGATCGTTGTAGCGGTCCGCCACGATTCCGGCAAGATCATCCGCCTCGGAGAAGATCAACCGGCAGGCATCGCCATCGTCTGCTTTGACCAGCTCGTCGCGCAGAGCGAGCGCCGCTCCGACACGCTCGCGCACATCCGATAAATACTGCTCGCGCGTGAGCTTCGCCTCGCGCAACACCATGCGCACGGCGATCTGCGACGCGGCGCTATAGATTCCGCTGCCCAGCGGAATGCCGCGTTTGTCGATGACCGTTACCAGCGCGCCGCCTGGAATCTCCGCGTTGTGAAGCGCCGGGACGAGGGTCTCCACGTCTGATCGATACACCCAAAGATGTCCCGCACCAAGACGCTCCGCCGCCCGCCGCGCGATGACGACTGCAGGCCCATGCTCCGCGCCCGCAGCTACCCGAGGCTGATGCTCCGGCTCTCGTGTTTCGTTTCGCCACGCCATAATTTACTGCCTCAGCTCCACCTCGGTGGCTCCCTGGCCGCCTTGATTCTGCGCAGGCTCGGTGATGCCGGCCACGTGCGGATGATTGCGCAGATACTCGCGCAGCGTACGCCGCAGAATGCCCATGCCGGTTCCGTGAACGATGCGGATGCGCGGAATTCCGGCCAGAAAGGCGCGGTCGATGAAGCGCTCCACCTCGTCGTGAGCCTCGTCGGCGGTGCGGCCTATGACGTTGATCTCGGTGCTCATCGAGTCGGCGTCCTGCGCCGTGGAGACAGTAATGTTGCTGCGCCGCCGCGCAGCATCGAGTGGCGAAACGGCCTTGACCTTCTCCACTTCGGCGATGTCGTCGATAGCAACGCGCATCTTCATCGCGCCCGCTGTAACTTCATAGTTGCGAGCATCTATAACGCGCACAATTCGCGCCTGGCTTCCCAGAGACTTCAACCGCACCACATCGCCGACAGAGACTCCCTTAACCAGATGAGGCTGGGCGTTGGGATCGTTCTTATCCGCGCCCGTATTGTGCGCGACCACGGTCGAGTTGAACTGCTCGGAGAACTCGCGCCGCAGACGCGCCAGCGTGGTGGCCGAGTTGCGCGCGATCTTCTGTGAGAGCGCCTTGTCGTCGATGGACTTGACCGTCTCGCGGACCTGCCAGGCGAAGTCCTCCATCAGCGAGCTGAGCTTGTCCTCAAGCTCCTTGACGCGCGCCTTCTGCTCGGCGCGTCCTTCGCTCTCCATACGGGCGCGGTCGCGCGCCAGTTGCGCCTCTTTGATGTTGATCTGGTTGCGCTCCGTGTTGACGGCTGTAAGCTGCGCGTGAAGCTGATCGAGGAAGGCGGCAATATCGGCTGTCTGCGTGCTGAGGTGTGAGCGGGCCGCCTCTAGAATCGAAGGCGAAAGCCCCAGCCGCGCGGCGATGTTGAGTCCCGCCGAAGCGCCCGCCACTCCGAGGCGAAGCTGATAGGTCGGCGTGAGCGTCTGCTGATCGAAGCCGACGGCGGCGTTCAGCACTCCGTCGTGGCTGGCCGCGTAGACCTTCAGCGAGGTCAGGTGCGTGGTGATGGCGCACCACGAGCGGCGCGCGAGAAAGTGTTCGGCCACGGCGACGGCGAGCGCCGCGCCTTCTTCGGGATCGGTCGCCGAGCCGAGCTCATCCAGCAGCACCAGCGAAGCGTCGGTGGCCATGCGCGAGATGCGGTCGAGATTGACGACGTGCGCGGAGAAGCTCGACAGGTCGCGCTCAATCGATTGCGCGTCGCCGATATCGGCGAAGACCGAGGCGAACAGCGGCAGCGTGGCCTCCTCGGCGGGAACCGGGACTCCGGCCTGCGCCATCAGCGCGATGAGGCCGAGCGTCTTGAGCGTAACCGTCTTGCCTCCGGTGTTGGGGCCGCTGATGATGAGCTGGCGCGCATCGGCGGGAAGCGCAACCGTAAGCGGAACTGGAGTCTTGCTCTCGGTCTTCATGCGCAGCTCCAGCAGAGGATGACGCGCCGCGATGAGCTTCATCTGGGTGTTCTGCTCGTAGCTCTTGAAGAACGCGGGGCGAGTGCATCTGAGCTCGCCCGCAAAGCGCGCGCGTGCGGCGTGCGCTTCGACCTCGGCAAGAATGGCCGCGCCTGCGTGCATCGCCTCGGAGTTCGCCGCCAGAGCGCCGGTCAGCATCACCAGAATGCGGTGAATCTCCGACTGCTCTTCGTCGAGCAGGCGGACGAGTTCATTGTTCTGCTCAATGGTGTCGAGCGGCTCGACGAAGACCGTCTGCCCCGACGACGAGGAGCCGTGAATGACGCCGGGAACCTTGCGCTTGTGCTCCACCTTGACGGGAATGACGAAGCGCTCGCCGCGTATGGTGATGAGCGAGTCCTGTGTGCTGCCTTCGTCGCTCATCTTGCGCAGACTGCGGCGCAGACTTTCCTCGATGGCATGATGTTGTCTGTCTATAGCGCGGCGGATGCGGCGCAGCTCGTGCGAGGCGTCGTCGGCCAGCGAGCCGTCCGGTTCGATCTTGCCGCGAAGCTGCTCGACCAGAGGCGTGAGATTGAAGTGCCGCAACGGATGCGAGAGCGCGGCGATTCCGCTCTCATCCGAGAACCATGCCTGCTCCGGCTTGGACGCAGGGAACAGCAGCGCGCGCCAGGCGTTGACGCGCTCGGCCAGATGCAGCAGCGTTAGAATCTGCAACGGCTCCAGCGCCGAGCCTTCGATGCGCGACTCACCGAGCAGCGCCGTCGGATCGAAGAGTCCGTGGAAGTCGAAGCTGCCTCCGGCGGCGAAGAAGGCCCCGATCTCAGCGCTGCGCTGCTGCTGGGTCTCGATCCAGGCCAGGTCGGCGGAGGGCTCCAGCGCCAGCACCCAGGCGCGTCCCAGCGGAGAGAACGCGCGTCCGGCGATGGCGTCACGCAGGCGCGGCCATTCCAGCGATTCGGCGCTGGTCTCGGCCAGAGGTGAAGGAATGCGCGGAACTAAATCCGTGGAAGGCACGTATATTATCGTAATCGCGTACTCTGGTTCGTGCTGGCGTTTCAGGGGTATGAGCGTATATAACGCTATCAGTCAGGAGAAATACCGTGCTTTGTCCGTCATGTGGAAGTGAGATAGCAACTGGCGCGCAGTTCTGTTCCCGCTGCGGCGCGCGTGTGGATTCGGCGGCGGCGGCTCCGGGATATGCTGCTCCGCCTCAGTATGCGGCCTATCCGCAGTACCCGTATCCGCCGTATGTTGCGCCTCCGCGCGTGCGGACGCACCTACCGATACTGGGTGTTCTGTGGATCGTGTACATCGTGCTTCACACCTTCGGATGCCTCATCGGGCTGATGTGGATGCGAGTCATGATGCGCGTGGTTCCCCAGGTGATCCTCCATCAACCGGGCGTGGATGCGCAGGCAGCGGTGATGGCCCAGCAGATCATCCCGCATATGTTCGCTGTGATGCTACCGATTTCGATGGCAATCTGCGCGCTGTGTCTGGCGTTCTATGGAGTAGTTTGCTATGGCTTGATGGCGCGCAAAACCTGGGGCAGGATTCTGGCGATTATTGCGGCGATCTTTGCCTTGCTGAATCTTCCGTTTGGCACGGCGATAGGGATTTACACGCTGTGGG
Organism: Acidobacteriaceae bacterium; assembly: GCA_009781125.1. Next base: position 3,571 of record WQYS01000237.1, read on the forward strand.
TGCTCGCTCCCGAGGCTTCCAAGCACGAGTACGACGCTCTCGTCCGGCAAAGCTAATCTGCATTCCTCAATACGTTGAAGAGAGAGTCGCTTCCAGGTAGGCCAAGCCTTTAGGCTTGGCACTCTCAATCTCCGCACAGAATGGGGCTTTAGCCCTTGGGGTATGCTCTCTTCTCAACCTGAAAGTGAGCATACCCCAGAGCCTAAAGGCTCTTTCATTGCATACCCAGAGAATGCCAAGCCTAAAGGCTTGGCGTACCTAGAAGCAAAAGCAATCTCAATGGCTTCCAATGCGATTGTCCCGGCTTCAGTTTGTCACAATCGACGATTCGGAATGATTGTCCTCTTCTACCCACCGCAGCCCGCAATGATTACACCGCCACGATTCGGAACCGCGCGGCAGTGGAAGACCGAGTAGAGACAGTGAAACCAAAGCAATTTTTCTGCCGTGGCGCTCGTAAAAAATGTCGGTCGAGTTGCACTGTGGGCATCGGGGCTGGTCGTAGGCGGACTTATCGGGAAGCGGAATGGACTCGGGAATCGGCTGAGCAAGAACAGCTTCGGCATCTTGAGCGTCTTCTGGAGGCACTTGAAGGCTGACTTCTCCTACCACATTAGATATCTGCCAGTTAAGGCGCACCATGTTTTCGTCTTTCAGAATGCAGGTGATCCCCGCGGATTCAACTGCCCCCTGAGCAATGAGCGCTTCAGAAAGATCACGGTAGGAGCGGATTGTTACCAGAGGCCCGTCGTATGCAGGCCCTTTCTCTTCTTCTCTTCCTTCATCCTCTTTCTGAGCAGGTGTGGTTGTTGGACGAGAAAGTTTCCGGCTGGCGAGTTCATCGGTAAGCGCGAACTGCGCCGCTTCGACCAGTGAGTCCCAGTCAGAGGCGAGATGCAACAGCTCGTCGTCGTACATCGAACGGTACAGCTCGGCGTAATCTGGGTGGTCTTCGTGGAGGAAACTCATCTGCGATGCAATCCTGAAGAGTGGTTTTTGTGTCTGCCGTCCATAGTATCAGCAGGCTACGCCGTCATCCCTTGGCAAGCCCCTTCGAGGACCTCAGGGCCACCAGCGCCAGCACGCAGATCACTGCCAGCAGCGCGATCCACACCAGCTCTGGATGCCGCTCCGTCGTTGAGCGCGTATCCGGCGGCGGAGTCCACAGCGGATTC
>WQYS01000238.1 GCA_009781125.1 Acidobacteriaceae bacterium
CGTCTACACAGAGTATCGCCTGAGCACCTTCTGTCTATCACTTAGTTACAACTGTAGTACTAGGTCCATTTTGGACTCAATTCTTGCCCAAAACAAAAACTGACCTTCCTTTTGCAAGCCTTGATCGGTTGCCCACACCGGAATTGGTTCGGTTGCTTTTGAAAAAGTTGGGCGTCTCGTTACAAACGGTGATCGGCACTATGATGCTACCATTTGTCAGCATCGACCAGATGTTAATGTTCTCAATAAGTTTGAGGTTCTGCCCTGCATGTCTCTCAGAAGATGACACGCTTTACTATCGAAGACGTTGGGCAATACAGCACATAACCGTCTGCAATACGCATCGGATGCGCCTCCTGCACCTATGTACGGAATGCAAGCGTTCTCTTCGGCCCGACCTGGTATCCGTGAACTCCGAATCAATTACCTATTGTTATTCATGTACCTATGATCTGCACAAACAGAAAGCACAAACCCTGCCTGATGATAGAACCGCCCATCGCTTAATCAGATTTCAGCAACGTTTGCTGGAGACCATGGACGGCCAGCCGGTACACCGATCTCTCTTCGTGCAGCAGTACCTCCGGCTGTAATTTTTCATGGGCCTACGAACGGGTACAGCAGAAAAGACATAAATCTTACTCAAGATTCGCCCCTGTGTCATAACGAGAAAGAAGAAGGGTTGAGGCCGGTTCGATAGCGTAGCCGATCGCGTTGTAGCCTTTCAATCTGCGCTCATACATTCTTGCCAACATTGGGACAGTATTGTCCACGTAGTCGTACACCTGAACTACTCGTTTGTTGTCGTGGAGGCGATGCAACCGTCCGACGTATTGTTGTAGAGTTCCCTTCCAAGAGATCGGCATAGCCAGGAATAATGTATCCAGGCGCGCATCGTCGAACCCTTCCCCGATGTAGCTGCCAGTCGCCAGAATCACTCGCGATTCGTCATCCGGTACCGCCGCCATTGCCTCAGCGATTTGACGGCGTTGTTTCTTGCCCATGCCGCCTTTCAAAACAAAAAGGTGTTTGACGGTGCCATCGAGTGCAGTTGCGAAATATTGCAAATGTTCTGTCCTGTTTGTTAGCAGCAGAGGCGACCGGCCCATGTCGATAGCTTTCACAATATCGTCGGCAATAAGGCTGTTGCGCAATGAGTCACTTGAGAGCGCAGCATAGACATCCTGAATTGTGACCTCAGTAAGACCGGGCGATATTTGAAAATCAGTGTGACGAGGAATGACCCAGTGTTCAAACGGGGTTGCTTCCGTCATCGCCCTGGTACTCATTGCGAACCGCGCCGGGCCACACTGCATGTAAATGATGGGATGGTGGCCATCTTTCCTTGTGGGCGTCGCGGTCAGACCTGTAACGTATTTGGCTTTCACCTGTTTCATTACCTGCTCGAACGTAAAGGCCGAGATGTGATGGCATTCATCCACGATGATCTGTCCATACTCGGCAACATAATCCTTCACCGTATCCTTTTGGTACAGACTCTGGATCACTGCAACATCAATGCAGCCGGTACGGCGCATCTTCCCGCCGCCAACGTGTCCAATCGAAGCTGTCGGTACATTTAGAAACATGGCTAGCCGCTCTTGCCATTGGTCAAGTAACTGCTGCCGATGAACAAGAATCAGAGTGTTGACCTTTCGCTCTGCTATCAACCAGGCGGCCACTGTGGTCTTCCCGAAGGCCGTCGGCGCACAGAGAATCCCATCGTCGTGTTTCAGAATCTCCTGAACGGCCTCCTCTTGGCTCGTTCGAAGCTGCCCTTTGAATTCCACTGTGATCGGCGTACCCGCGAATCGTTCATCCCGAATTTCAGGCCGGACATGATGCGCGCGAAGAAGAGCCAGCACATCCTTGAGACATCCGCGCGGCAGAGCAATGTGCCTGGGAAAATCCTGTCCACAAGCAATGACACGCGGTTTTGCATAGGTCGGAAGCCGCATGGCTTGAGCCTTGTAAAACTCCGGATTCTGAAATGCTGACAACCTGAGCATACGGTTCAGCATGGCTGGCGGCAGTTTTTGCTTCTCAATGTAGAGAAGATTCGAGCGAACGATTTCAACTTCTGCCGGAAGCGGTCCCTCGATTGGTTGATCCAGACGTTTTCGTGAGGGAGGAAGCGTCCAGGGATCTTGCGCATTATCGTCATCGACAATGCTGACACGGACTCCAATGAGATCGCCCTTGCGCTGAGCGTCGGTTATGATCGCTTCGGCATATGCGATGGACATTTTCTGAACCGTAGAGAGAAACTCCCACTGATCGGGATACGGACGAAGGTCCGCATCAACGAAGACACTGTTGCCGGATTTGCGCGGCCCAGACTGCAAGGGTAGAGCAATCAGATTTCCGAAACCACCTTTGGGCATCGTGTCCTGGTTTGGAAACAAGCGATCATACGAATCGAGACCCAGTTGATGCCGTTGTTCCATGGTCCGGGTGAGAATGGCACATCCAAGCTTTCGAGCCGTACTCGCAGAAAGCGCATTTTCAAAGAATATCCACACATGGCCGCCATTGCCGGAGCGTGAACGCTCCAACGACGCCGGCACACCCAACTCCCGACAGGTTTCCAGAAAGGCCAGAGAGTCCTCGGTCCATGTTTTCTTGTCGAAATCTACGGCAAGAAACCAGCAGCTTTCATCCAAAAGAAGTGGATAGACTCCAACGGTCACTTTGCCGAGAAGATGATCCTCAATGACTGCATCTGTTAATGGAAAATATTTGCGTGTGTCCCGGTCCACCCTTTTCCGGTCCTCCACTCTAGCGGAATTGATGGCCTTCCAGTCCTTGAGAGCCACGGGCTGGTACCCGATTCGACCGTCGGGATTCTGGTGAGTAGGCCCAGGGAATTTCACCCTGAGCCTCTCTCAGAACCGTGCGTAAACCTCTCGGTTTACACGGCTCCCTTTATCCAACCTGATATCTGGTACTACGCCAGTAAACAAACATCCGGGGAGAACTGCGCTTCATCTTGATGAGCCATTGCACACTGCCTTGCTTTCGCCTTGCCAGTGTTTTGTATTTGCGTCTGGCCCATTGCATCAGCTTGCCATCGAAGTACATGAAGAAGCTGTGCATCGCCGATGGGTAGAACGCCCCATAGTAGTTCCACCAGCCACGTAGGACCGGATTGTATTTCTTCGCTAACTCAACCAGTGTCGCTGTGTTCCACTGATTAAGATGCCAGCCCCGCACCTCTTTCCGCATTCGTTTCAGAGCATCAGCACTCACTCCCGGAAGAAAACCTGTGAATCTCCGGTTTTGACTGTTGACGGCACACCTTGGGCGAAATGTAAATCCAAGGAATGTGAATTGAACGTTCGGATACGAGTCGGTGCGATCACTGTCCTTGCAGTACACAATTCGTGATTTCTCCGGGTGCATCGTTAGACCACATTCTTCCAGTCGTAATGCGATGGAACGCATTACACTTTCTGCCTGTTTCCGATTTTGGCAGTGAACCACTGCGTCATCGGCATAACGAGCAAATGGGCAGGATGGATGGGTACGCTTCATCCAGACATCGAAGGCGTAGTGCATGAACAGGTTCATGAGGATCGGACTAACTACACCGCCTTGCGGAACCCCACGTTCCCGTGGCTGTTGTTCCCCTTCAGCCGTCTCGAACGGCGCTACCAGCCATCGTTCGATGTATAGCAATATCCAACTCTCTTTGACATGGCTTCGGACCGCTTTCATCAAGAGGCCATGACCAATTTGATCGAAGGCCGATTTGATGTCAAACTCCACCACCCAGTCGTATTTCCAGCACCGTTTTCTGGTGACAGCAATCGCCTGTTTCGCCGACTTTCCGGGCCGATACCCATAAGAGTCCTGATGGAATATCGGGTCCAGTATCGGTTCGATGATGCGCTTGACCACGGTCTGAGCGACGCGATCAGATACAGTCGGAATGCCGAGCTTTCTCGTACCGCCCTTTGCCTTTGGAATTTCTACCTGTTTCACCGGAGGCGGGAAGTACGACCCCGATGACATCCGGTTCCACAGCTTGTATAAATTCTTCGACAGGTTCTGCTCAAACATCGCGATGGTTTCCTCGTCGATGCCAGCAGCGCCCCGGTTGGCCTTGACTTGCTGGTATGCCTCCCATACTGCACGCTTCGCAATACTATAAGGTTTTGTTGATGTCATATCACTCATCCCCATTAAACAGGTTGGCGATACTCGTCAACCGGATAATGCTGCCCCTTCGCTCCGCTCTCGTTACAAGAGCCTCATCGCTACTACAAGCAGCTCCGTCCCTTGCTCTGGCATCGGTATTCTTCCTCATGGTGTCAGCCATTTGTCATTTCCCTTTACATCCAAAGCAAAGTTCTCACGTTCCATACCAAAGCCTGCGTTGAGTTCATGCCGCCTTTACACCGACTGCCACCGGGACCGTAAACAGGTTCCTTCCCGGCTAATCGTGGAGGAGGTGGGCAACTCCACTTTCGGCAGTTCCTTTACCCGTAACGATGCGTCTTCGGACGGTTTGCTTTCGCTCATCTCCTCAACACCTACCTGACCTCTTTTCAGAAGCCGTTTCCTTGGTTGCTCACTACCGCATTCCTTAGAACGCAGCAGCACCAGGCGGTTTGAAGCCTGCTCCTGCAAGCCGACTTCGGGAGGCCTACTCCCATCTTTGGTACAGCACCACGAGCCTGCGCTCGTGTTCGTGACACACCCCACC
>WQYS01000239.1 GCA_009781125.1 Acidobacteriaceae bacterium
GCCCGGATGGCGAAATCGGCAGACGCAGCGGACTTAAAATCCGCGGACCTTAAACGGTTGTGGGGGTTCAAGTCCCCCTCCGGGCACCAGAACGAATGATCCATCTGGAGATGAATCCATTCATCAATTAATAGAGACGCCGCTTTGTCTTTCATGCGGCCACAAGTCCGCCCCTCTACTGAACTACAGCGAAGGGGCCCTGCCAGAAGGCCGCGCGGTTGCCGTCTGGATCGAGGATCGTGACCTGGCACTGATACTGGCCCGCCTCCAGACCTTCGAGCGGAACCTCCAGGCTGATCGGGACCGTGCCCAGTCGGCTACCTGACGATGCGACCGCCTGCACGGCCTCACCCTGCATCACCTTCTGACCGCTGCGGTATAGGCTGACATAGGCAACCAATGGCGCTCTTGCTACCTTTTCAGAGGACTGCTGCGCTGTGGATTCATCCGCAGACGCACCTTGGTAGGCCTGAAGAAATATCTCCAGACCACGCCCGCTTCGGAACACGCGCGTGACGCTCGGAATCAGCTTTCCATCGCCATTCACCAAAGGGTTCGCGGCGTCGTTCTTCGCCTGCTCCTTGCCCTTCATGGTGTTGTAGAGCGCCTGCCTGGGATCGACTCGCTGATTGCTCAGCACCACGGAACTGATCGGCAGGCGTTTCGTCTCCTTGCCAAGGTTGGGAATCGTGAAGGTTGTCTGGTAAGTGCCAATGCGGCCTGTTTCGTCATCACGCGCCAAAAACTTAATGGTGTAGCGGCCCGGCAACAGTGTGAAACCGGCACTGTATTCGATGGGACGGCGGGCGAGCTCGGCGGCAGAGGCGTCGTTCACAGGGACGTCAACGTAGTCGCGCAGATTCATTGCGGTCGAGCCGGACTCATCCTTGATCGAGCCGACAAAGTCGATCACCGTGTGTTCGGCGCCAAAATGCTTGGCCAACACAAGCTCGCGGCCTGGTATCTTGATCGTTACAGGCACGAAGTACTCAGCACGATTGAGCTGGAAGTAATTGATCTCCATGGCCACCGTCAGGTCGGTGATGGGATCCTCCAGCATGAGCGCATCTTCCAGTTGCCTCTCTTTTTCGACGCCGTTGAACTTGTTGAACTCCTTGTTGGCATAGTAGCCCTTGCGGTATTCAAGTTCGGCATTCAATCGTTCGGGCACGGTGATACTGATGTGGCGGTAACGGCCGTTCTTGGCGGTGTTAGTGGTGTAGTAGCCGATCATGTAGTAGTCCGTGACCGAGCGTTGCGCGCGCACTATACCTTCCGTCAGATCGTTGTTGTCGAAGAACGCCTTGCCACCGGTGTCCGCCGCGAGCGAGTAAAGCGTGTCTTGCGATTGCTGAAAGCGGTCGTTATTGGCCTGCTCCGCCGCGCCGTTGTACATGCCGGCGTTGCCGGGCGAGCCTTGCGTGGCATCGCCAAGCGGAGCCTGCGCCACCAGGCCGCGAGCGTCGATGGGCCAGAAGGAGACGCCAGCACGCACGGCAGCGTCAATAGTAGCGTTGAGTTGCGCCTGGTTATCGTTGCCGTTCAAGCGCAGGCCGCTGGAGAAGTACAGCAACACCTTCTTCTCGTTGATCTGTTCCAGCATGTGGGCCGCCGTCTGCAGAGCCGACATCTGGCGGTCGGTGTTGAAGATGTTGAACTCGCTCGAATCCTGGCCGAAGGCCGCGCCCTGATCGGCGGCGCTGCTGTCATCGACTCCTTCGGCGAAGCTCTGTCCTTCACCCACGACCATGGTCTCAAGGATGCTGAGTATCTTGTCGCGGTCCGAGGTGAAGTCCAGCAGCACATCGACGGCGCCGCCCTGGTAGCGAAGCACCGATACCAGATCGGCCTCCGTCATCTGGGTACGAATAAACTTTTGCGCTGCCTGCAAGGCACGAAGCTGATCGTCGGGATACATCGCCGACATATCGAAGTAGAGGGCCAGCAGACGCCGGTCTTTATAGCTCCTGTCTTTTCCCTCAGCGGCATAAGCTGTTCTTCCAAGATGTTTGTAGATGCGAACATTCTCATCATCCGCAGGCGTAACCGGAAGAGGCGCGGCATCCACGGGAAGCGATTCGTGCTCAAAGACGCGAATCGTCTGCGGAACGCCGTCCTCGGTTACCGAAAAGTCCTTCGCCGTAAGACCGGAGACGAATTTGCCTTTCTTATCTTTCACGATCACGCTCTCGGCCACCAGTTGCGAATCTACCTTGAGCGTGTAGGTTGTGTTCTGGTCCTGAACCTCGTTACTTCCGATCTGTTGCGCAAAGACAGACCACGAGCAGATCGCTGACACGGCGCAGAGCATGGAGATGGATATCTTCATCAGAACCGCAGCCTCCCGCTGATCTGCAAACTGCGCATAGCGTTGGTGCTCGCGGGCAGGCCGAACGTCGAGCTGTTCCAGACCGTGTTCCATCCGGTATAGACCGCGTGATTGAGCACGTTGGCGGCGTCCACGCGCACGTCCAGACTGAGCGGGTCGCGCAGGCGGAAGTTACGCGACGCCGACGCATCCAGCGTCAGAGACGAGGGGCCATTGATGGAGTAGCGCCCGGCGTCTCCCCACTGCCCTGAGGCTGGCGCAGCATAAGCCGCTGAGTTGAGGTGGTATCCTTCTCCGCCGGAATAGATACCGGCTCCGGTAAGGTCCGGGCGGACGGTGCCGCTGATGCCGGTTCCGGGCAACGCAGCCATATAGACCGGAGTTTGCGGCAGTCCTGAGCCCGCGTTGAACACCGATGCCAGCGTCCATTGCTTCAGCATAGTCGCTCTCCATCCGCTGAAGAAAGCATTCTCGCGCCATCCCATGCCGGTCGTGTACTGAAACGTGAGGTTCACCAGATGACGCTGATCGAAGCTGGAACGGCTGCGCTCGGCGCGCAGGTCGAGCCAGTTCTGCGCAATGGTTCCGTTCGAAGCCGAGCTATCGGCCTGCGCTGAGGAGATCGATGAAGACGAGGAAGACACATAGCCCATGCCGCCAAGCATCGAATCGTTATCGATGGACTTGGCATAAACATACTGGAGCGTCGCCGTAAGCCCCTTGCGCAGCCTGCGCCGAAGCTGGAGTTCAGCAGCATGACGGATCGAGTCTCCGTTTGAGGTCCGGTAGACAAAGCCGAATGGATACGAAGAATCGGACGTGGCTCCCGGCGCGACTGTGTTGGGAAGAATATCCTGCGGACCGCGCGTGCCCTTCGCGCCAGCATAGGCCGCTGTAAGTACTATGGACCCTGGCATGTCATATTGCGTGGACAGCCGCCAACTCTGCACGTATCCGACGCGAAAGCCGGGATCGATGGCAAAGGTGTTTGCGGCGGTATCTCCGCAGTTCAGCAATCCGTCGGCTAGAGTCCATGGGCAACTGGAGGTTCTGGAAGCACTGACGCTGGTGGATAGCGGCGACTGCTGCGACATCGACTGCGCACTCGCCAGATAAACCGACGTATCGACATAGATGCCGTAGCCTGCGCGAATCACCAGCGGCGCAATAGGAAAGGGTCTCCACGCCAGACCGAACCGCGGCTGGAATCCGAGCCTGTCGGGACGAACCAGAGACGAAGGATAGTTCATACCCGTGACAGACCCTTTCGGGGCGCTGCCCACAACAGGAGCCGCATCCGTATAGCCCGGCGCTATATCCAGGTTCACCAGCCTCCCCTTCAGCTCCGTGACCGGAGCACCGTAGTCCCAGCGGACGCCTACGTTGATCGTGAGCCGGGCCTGCGCCCGCCAGTCGTCGTTCGCGTAAAGGTCGTAGACGGATTGACGGAAGTACTTGTCCGCATTTCCGAAGGCCACGCCAACCGCATCAGGCGTGCCGATCAGGAAGTCCGCCAAGTCCGATCCTGTACTGGCTGATCCTTTCGTTGCATCGCCGGTGAAGGTGAACGTTCCGCGAGCGTTTTGCTGAGAGAACTGGTTGAACTCCTGCCGGCGAAGGTCGCCGCCGAAGGTGAACGAGTGACGGCGATGCATCCACGTCGCAGCGACGGAGAGAGCATCGGTGCGATTGCGGTCAAAGGCGCTCTCTACGTCGGAGAGACCGGCGATGCCGCTGGAGAAGGACAAGCTCGGCGGGCCCCAGTTGACGGGGCTTTGCTCGTTGCCGGTAATGTCAGCGTCTCCGGAAACATCCACGCGGTTCTGAAAGTACGGCCGCACCTCGGTCCGCAGGCGCGTGAAGCGATAACCCGTTTTGAGCAGAATCTGATGAGGAAACCTGTGCGACCAGTTCACGTTGGCATCGATTCCCAGCGTGTTGGTGGCATCGACAAAGTGGAACAGATTCCCGTTATCGGAGCGCACGCTGCGAAAAGCCAGCCCGCCATAAACATCGTCGCGCCGTCCGAAGCCGCGTTCCAGCCGGGATTCAAGCGCATCTGCATGGACATGGTTAAGGACCTGCGCCTGATAGTTGTATCCAGAGTTTCCAGCGAAGTTCGGCTGAGGGTAAAGCGCGAGCAGCGCCTGAGCCTGCGTGCTAACGGGGACAGCGCTGGTGTTGATCGGGAGCCCTGTAATCGGATCTACAACAGTAACAGGCTGCCCTTGCGGCGTCAGAGTATTCGAGAGATCACCGCTGCGCTCTGCTTCAGTCGGCACCAGCCCGGGGATCGTGGCGTCTGTGCTGTCGCGCGTCCATTGATACCCAACAAAGAAGTTCGGCCCGTTGCGCATGAGATGCGGA
>WQYS01000240.1 GCA_009781125.1 Acidobacteriaceae bacterium
CCGTATATGCCGACGTCGCAGCCCTTTAGACTGCCCTTTGTCGACGCGGACGGCGTCTGCCAACCGCCTTCCGCGACCGCCGCGATATGATCGCGCAGGTTTTTCATCACCGCGAGCAGCAGCGCCATCGCGCCCTCGGCGACGCTGTCGGCCGGGGCATCTCCCCAGTTGGTCACGAGAACACCCGCGCGGATCAGCGAAAGCGGCACCCATGAGCGCAGTTCGCCGGTGATGTTGCAGACATACCGCAGCCTGCCCGGGTTTTCCGCGACCTCCTCCGGGATCGGCATGCTGCCCCAGATCAGCAATAGCACGTCATTTTGCCGGATCATTTCCGCCCGCTCATGATCCGACAGAGCCGAGGCGTCCTTGATGATCGTCAAATCCCCAAAGGTTTTCAGCCGATCGATAAAACCGCCGGACTCCGGCATCGCCGAACAGCCGTTTCCCAGGTGCAAAAGTTTCATGTCGCTCCCTCTCCTCTCGCTATTCAAATACTTCGCTACGAAGAGGCCGATTCCTATCGCATCGTGACCATCTGAATTTCGACGGCGTGGTTCCCGTGTACTTTTTAAAGCAGGACACGAAATAGGTCGTGCTGTTATAGCCGACGAGGCTCGATATCCGATTGACGCTTTCGTTCGTGTTGATCAACAGCTCCTTGGCCATGTCGATTCTGAGCCGGTTCACGTATTCGGGAAAGGCGACCCCGGTGCCATCCTTGAATATTTTCCCGAGATACGCCGGGTTCAGCTTCACGAACGCCGCGACGGAATCGAGTGAATTCGAGGAATTCATGTCTGACGCTGTTCCTGGTGGACGTCAAAGGCTTGATCCCGCTGCAGTATAATCTGTATAGGATCATCTCCGCGCCGAACTTCCTGCAGTCGGACGCGGCCTCGGTCGGCATGAGCATGGCGCAGAACGTCATTCTGCCGACGGAAGGAGTCCGCCTCGCGACGATGATCATCACGATTGGTCCGATCGTGCTCGTCTATCCGTCTATTCAAAGGTTCTTTTTAAAGGGAATCACGGTTGGAGCTGTGAAGGGATAGTTTCTAAAGAATAATGAGCCGTATTATAACGAGGTTTATGTAAAGATATCCAGACGACAAAGGAGAATACTTTTCCGGTTTGTCAATGGGGCAAAATCATACGAAATCCCAAAATTGATTTCAATAAAGTTGCATTCATGCGCTTAGCAATATATCAAAGCTCATGCTTGATAATTGGTATGCGAAGCCAAGCAACTTCCATAGAGTCCCGCTTTGATCTTTCGGAACGCACACATGCAGATCGATAACGAGCCTTTTAGCGGTATATATCATCGCCTCGTTCTAAATCCATACATCCCCTTAAGCCTTTGGAGCATCTCGAAAACAATGGGGCAGACTTCCGCGCTCGATACCACGCCCAGTAAGCTCCCTATCCGCTCGGGCTTATTCGTATACGGAAATTCCCTGCATGCGCCGGGCATGCAGTCCTCGATCGCGCAACCGCCATCTTCCTGCAGGAAACGGCAAGGGGCAGCAAGCATACAGCCTTCGTCGGACTCGGTGAGATGTCGCTCTGAAAACTCCCGTTCGGACAATCCGAGGAACGTCGCGATCGCGAGAGCCTCGCCCTCCCGCAAGGGAGTGTCCCCCTCTCTGCAGCAATTCGCGCACTGACAGCAGTCATACTCAGCAAATAGTTCATTGTGCAGCGCCAGAAACTGTGCGTCCAATGTATCTTCATCGGCATAGTTCTTGAGGAACGTCCGAAATCGCATATTCTCCACTTCGCGCCTGCGCGCGGCTTCGCCGACCTTTGAAGGTTCCAGCATACTTTCATCCTCCGATCATATCCCAAACAAATCGCCTATATCCGCGTCCGCGATCACGCGCCGGGTCTTCCTCTCAGAATTCTTCAGCATGTTCTCCATCTTTTCCTCGATCGACCGCTTGATCAGCGCCTCGATCTCGATGCTGCGCAGCTTGAAGAACAGCGACGGCTCCTCATCGAGCCGCGCGCCGACCGCGTACAGGACGGCGGCCACGTGCTTGCACATATAAGCGTAATCGGGGCAGCTGCAGGAGAATTTTATCTCCTTAGGAGACGGAAACAACCCCTCTCCTTTTTGCGTGAAGAGCGTTTCCAATTCCTTGGGAAATTTTCCTTGCACGAGCTCGTCGATATTAGCGATGCTCCGCCCGCACAGCTCGGTAATCCTCTCCCACTTGTCCTTCGGCAGCGCGGCTATGTTAATTTCTACGTCATATGGGTTGCGCCCGCTGCCCGCCACGATCGCGGTTACGCTCTCGGCGTCGATCCGCAGATCGAGCACAAAGCCGTTTTTAACGTAAGCGCGGCCGCGCTCGATCCGATTTCTGTAGTCGGCATAGGATTCCAGGTTCTTGTTCCAGGCCGCGCCCCACCATGTCTTGCCGATCTTGTTGCCGGTGATGACCACGGGGCGGATGTCAGGGTTCTTTTTTTTCAGCTTGGCCAGCGCCTTTTGCGCGTTCTCCTTTTTCTTTGCTATGGGCACATATTCATAGCCGCCCCACATGTTCACACCTCCAGCCTGAGCAGCTTCAGCAGCTCATCGTTGCCCATCTCGGTGATCCAGCTCTCGCCGGAGGCGGAGATGATGTCGCCGGACAGCTTTTGCTTCTCCTCGATCATGGCGTCGATCTTCTCCTCGATGGTGCCTGTGGTAATGAACTTGTGTACCATCACGTTCTTCGTCTGCCCGATGCGGAACGCGCGGTCGGTGGCCTGGTTCTCCACCGCGGGGTTCCACCAGCGGTCGAAGTGGATCACATGATTGGCGGCGGTCAGGTTCAGCCCCACCCCGCCGGCCTTCAGCGACAGCACCATGAACGGGACATAGTCCTCGCCGCCAAACCGGTCTACCAGCTCGGCGCGCTTCTTCACCGCCGTGCCGCCGTGCAGCACCAGCCCTTCGCGCTCGAAGATCGTCGCCAGAAAGTCGGCCAGCGGCCCTGTCATCTCCCGGAACTGCGTGAAGAGCAGCAGCCGCTCGCGCTTTTCATAGATCGTCTCGCAGATCTCCTGCAGTTTCTCGAACTTGCCGCTGCCGCTCTGCTTATACTCGGCCTGCCCGAGGTACTGATCGGGATGGTTGCAGATCTGCTTGAATTTCAGGATCGCGGCGAGCACGACTCCCTTGCGCTCGATGCCCTCGGCGCTCTCCAGCTTGTGCTCAAGCTCCTTGATGAGCGCCTGATACAGCAGCGCCTGCTTGGACGTGAGCGCGGTATATTCCTTGATCTCCAGCTTGTCGGGCAGGTCGCTGATGATGGCCTTGTCGGTCTTGAGCCGCCGCAGAATGAAGGGGTTTACCACGCCGCGCAGCTTTGTATAGGAGCCATTTTCCTTGATCTTATCGGCGTATTTGGAGAACTCCTTCACGGTGCCCAGCAGCCCGGCGTTCAGGAAGTCGAACAGCGACCACAGATCGCCGAGCTTGTTCTCGATCGGCGTGCCGGTCATCGCGATTTTAAACGAGGCGCTCAGCTGCTTGACGGCCTTCGTCTGGCCCGTCGCCGGGTTCTTGATCGCCTGCGCTTCATCCAGAATGACCACATCCCATTTGCGGGTTCTGAGCTGTGTTAGGCGCAAAGCCATGCCGTATGTCGTGATGAACAGATCGGATTCATCATCGAGCTCAACGTTCTTGGCATGCAGCACCGCATATCGAATCCCCGGCGCGAAGCGGGCGAGCTCCTTCTGCCAGTTGCCGATCAGCGACGCGGGGATGATCAGCAGGCCCCTGAAGCCGCCGTTTTGCCTCATGTACTCGAGCAAGGCGAGGATCTGCACCGTCTTGCCCAGCCCCATGTCGTCGGCCAGCAACGCGCCGAAACCCATACTCCTCATCGAGGCCAGCCAGTTGAAGCCCGATTGCTGGTAATGCCGCAGCTGCGCTTTGAATCCGTCGCCCGGCTCCAAATCGCTCAGCTCGGCAGGGTCGGCAAGCCGCGCTCGGATGCTCTTCAGCCATTCGCCGTTCGTGATCTCCGTGGCGTCGCCCAGATTGCGCGCGACCGCGCCTTCAGAAATCCCCAGCTCCATGCGCATGGCTTCTGCCAGCGTGATGTCGCCCATCGCGCTGGCCTTTTCATACGCCGTCAGCACCGATTTCAGCTTTTCGGGGTCGACCTCGATCCACTTACCCTTTAAGAACGACAGCCCCGCCGTCTGCGACAGCAGCGCCTCGACCTCCTCCTTCGTGATCTCCTCGCCGTCCAGCAGCAGGCTGGGCTTGCAGCTCACCAGCGCCTCCAGCCCGACCTTCGATGGTTCCTTCCCGCCGACGGAGACCGACAACTTGAGGCTGCTGTTTCTCTTCCTCCACCAGTCAGGCATGCGGCACAGGATGCCGCACTCTTCGTATAAAGGGATCTCCTTCAAAAAGGTGTAGGCTTCCTCCGACGTGAATTGCAATGGGGAGAACAGCTCGCCGCTCTCCACCAGCTCGGAGATGAAGTCGCTGCCGTCCGCCGCACGGCTGACGGCGGACAGCAGCTTCAGCAGCAGATCCTGCCGGTCCTGATACTCGAGCAGCGCGTTTTTGAGCGGCACATGCGCGGCTTTTTTCTGCCGGTCGGTCTGCGTGGAATAGGTCGCCAGGAAGGCGAACGGATACTCGTCGGATTTGTTCTCCACCAGATGAAAGAACACCCTGCC
>WQYS01000241.1 GCA_009781125.1 Acidobacteriaceae bacterium
CGACGTGGCCGATCAGATTGTTGATGGGCCAGCGGAACCGGCGAACTACGTTTTGTTCGGGACAACAGCCGCGAGCGCGACTGCCGGTCATGCAGCGCAACAGTATCCCGGAGTCACCGTAACCGTCGCCAAGCGTAAAGGGACGAATGCTACCGACATCGCCAACGCTGTTCTCAAGCGCATCGACGAGATGAAGAGCGTGCAGATTCCCAACGACGTGCAGGTGACCACGACGCGGAACTATGGCGATACCGCCAAGGCGAAGTCGGATAATCTGCTCGAACACCTGTTGCTTGCAACTCTCTCGGTGACGTTTCTGATCGCGCTCTTTCTGGGCTGGCGCGAGTCAGGAGTGGTGTTGCTGGCGATTCCGGTGACGCTGGCGCTGACGATGTCCATCTTCTACTTCCTCGGATACACCATCAACCGCGTCACCTTATTCGCTCTGATCTTCAGCATCGGCATTCTGGTGGACGACGCCATTGTGGTGGTCGAAAACATGGTGCGCCACTTCCGCCTTCCCCAGAACCGCAACCGGCCCGGCAGCGAGGTGGCCGTCGAGGCGGTTGCCGAGGTAGGAAATCCCACCATTCTTGCGACCTTCGCCGTGATTGCCGCGGTGTTGCCGTCGGCTTTCGTTCGCGGACTAATGAGCCCCTACATGCGGCCTATTCCGGTCGGCGCATCGGCTGCCATGCTGTTTTCGCTGGTGGTAGCGTTTGTGGTCTCGCCCTGGGCGGCCTTGCGGCTGCTCGGGAAGCACCTGAAAGGCGCGCACCTGCTGGAACCGGAGCACGAGAACTGGCGGACACGGCTCTACCGCAAGGTTATGTCGCCGCTGATCGCTTCGGGAAAGAACAGGCTACTGTTTTTCGCGGCTGTTCTGGGACTGCTGCTGATCTCGGTGGCGCTGGTTCCGTGGGGACTCGTTCGCGTGAAGATGCTGCCGTTCGATAACAAGAGCGAGTTACAGGTCGTCATTAATATGCCCGATGGCACGCCTCTGGAGCAGACGCTGGCCGTAACCCAGGCGCTTGGCAACGAACTCGCCCGCCAGCCGGATGTTCTCAACTATCAGCTCTACGCGGGCACGTCGGGGCCTTACAACTTCAACGGACTGGTTCGCCACTACTATATGCGGAGCCAACCGAATCAGGCGGATATTCAGGTCAACCTGGTGGCGGCGAAGGACCGCCACGATCAAAGCCACGCCATCGCCCGGCGGCTTCGCCCGATTCTGGAGGATGTCGGCAACCGCTATGGAGCGCGCATTCAGGTAAGCGAAGTGCCTCCCGGTCCTCCGGTGATTCAGACTCTGGTGGCTGAGGTGTACGGCCCCGATCTCGATGGCCAGACCAAAGTGGCCGAACAGATTAAGTCGATCTTCCAGAGCACGCCGGGCGTAGTGGACACGGACTGGTATGTTGAAGACCCGCAGCAGCGGCTTGCCATCCGCGTGGACGCGGTTAAGGCAGCGCAAAACGGAATTGCGGTCGCCGACGTTGTCAGCGCGCTGGCGCTGGCGACCTCAGGCGTGCAGGCCGGACTGTTGCACGATGACCGCGCGCGCGAACCGGTTCCGGCCATGGTGCAGTTCACGCGCGCAAGCCGATCTTCGGAGGAAGCGCTCGAAAGCATCCATCTGCCGGGCGCGGGCGGCGCCATGATTCCTCTGCGCGAGCTGGTCACCATCGATCGCGGCTTGATTCAGCCAAGCATCTATCACAAGAATCTTCACCGCGTGGTGTATGTCACGGGCGATGTCGCCGGAGCCGAGGAAAGCCCGGTCTACGCCATCCTCAAGATGAACCACGAACTCGATAAGCTCAAGCTGCCCGCAGGCTACACGCTCACTCGATATAACGCGGCCATGCCGGAGTCGACCGATCACTACTCCATGAAGTGGGATGGCGAATGGCACATCACCATCGAGGTCTTCCGTGATCTTGGCCTGGCCTTCGCCGCTGTGCTGGTGCTGATCTACGTGCTGGTGGTGGGATGGTTCCGCTCGTTTATCGTGCCGCTGATTATTATGGCTCCGATTCCGCTGACGCTGGTCGGCATTCTTCCGGCGCACGCCATTATGGGAGCCTTCTTCACCGCCACGTCGATGATCGGCTTCATCGCCGGAGCAGGCATCATCGTGCGCAATTCCATCATTCTGGTTGACTTCATCGAGCTGCGGCGCAGCCAGGGAGCGCCGTTGAGCGAAGCCGTCATCGATGCGGGCGCCATTCGCTTCCGCCCCATGCTGTTGACGGCAGCAGCGGTGGTTGTAGGCGCAAGCGTGATTCTGACCGACCCCATCTTCCAGGGACTGGCGGTCTCGCTGATCGCCGGAGCTGTGGCCTCGACGTTCCTGTCGTGGCCGACGATCCCCATCCTCTACTACATGGCGCACGCAAAATCAGAGGTGCGCGAACGCGAAGGAGTAACGCAATGACAGTGGAACGTGGACTACGGCTTATGGCAGGAGTGATGGTGCTTCTGTCGCTTGCTCTCACCTATTACGTGTCGCGCTACTGGATGTGGCTGACGGTCTTCATCGGACTCAATCTGCTGCAATCGGCGCTGACGAACTGGTGCCCGGCGATGAGCATTCTGCGCTCTATGGGACTGAAGGACGGGGGCGGCTGCCGGCGCTGAGACGCCTGCAAAAAGATGCGCTGCTTGATGAGTGTTGCCTATACTAGGCACACATGAGAACGGAACTGGTCCAGGCATCGGAACTCTTGCGGCAGAACACCCCCGAGACGGTGGAGGAGGCCATCAGGCTGCTGCAAAACACCGTCTTTTCGTTCAGCATGAAGCTGTGCGGGCATCGTCAGGATGCGGAAGACACCATGCAGGAGGTTCTCTTCCGATCGCTCAAACATCTTGGCAAACTGGAAAGCGCCGATGCGCTGGCCGCCTGGCTTTACACCGTCGCGCGAAACCGCTGCCGCCGGATGCGGCGGGGCCACTCTGAGGAAAAAGAGAAGAAGCTCTCCCTTGATGAACTGGTTCCCGGCAGCGAGGAACTGGGTCTGCTGCTCAGCGCGCGCGCCGGTCCCGAAGACACGGCGATTTATGGCGAAGAACATCATTTGCTACAGCAGGCAATCTTGCGGATACCCGCATCCCTGCGCATGGTTCTGGTCCTTCACGATATGGAGGAGTTGACCACGGAGCAGATCGGGAAGATTCTTGATCTCCAGACCGGAACGGTTCGGGTTCGCCTGCATCGGGCCAGGCTCGCCGTCCGAAAAGAGATGTCCAGACTGCTTCGTGGAATCCCGGAGAAAAGGAATCCTGAAAAGAGAACAGGAAAAAAACCTACGACCTCTCAACGGCCAGCCGAGTGCCGCAAACTGTTCGCAAATCTGTCGGAGTACCTGGACGGCCGGGTCGAGCCGCGCACCTGTGAGCAGATGCAGACCCACATCGGAAAGTGTCCCGCCTGCATCGCTTTTCTCAAAGATCTGCGCGCTGCCATCGACCGCTGCCGCGCCTTCAACACGGCCTGCGATCCGGACGTGGCGCAACGCATGCGCGCGCTGATGACACAGGAGTATCTGCGTCTGCTCGATCATGGCAAAAAGGGCCGAGCATGAAACCTTCCCCGCCAATTTCTAAAGCATTCTCCGTGTTGCTCTTCCCTTGTTATCCCGCAGCGAAGCGGAGGAATCTGCTTTTGCTTTTCACTGGCTATCCTTGCCGGGAAAAAGCAGGTCCCTCACTCCGTTCGGGATAACAATTCAAAAGGGTATAGCTACGGGGATAATGCTCTAAACAGAACCGGCCCCTGTTGCATAAATATACGGTTATCGTGTATATTTATACACAACTAGAAAGCGATGGCGAGATCTATGGACAAGAACGGCCCCATGAAGCAGCAGCGCCATCACGTCATCAAGGAACTGCTTGGACAGGCGTCGATAGCGAACCAGGACGAGCTGCGCCGCAAGCTGGCCGGACGCGGCTTTCATGTGACGCAGGCGACGCTCTCGCGGGACATTCACGAGCTGCGGCTGTTCAAAGGACCGGATGGTTATTCACTGCCCGGCGAGGGCGACGACGCGGAAAGTCTGCTGCCTGACATTCGCGACGTGCTCAAGAGCTTTGGCCTTGAGGTGCGGCAGTCGATGAATTTGCTGGTCCTGATCACGACGACCGGAGGCGCGCAGCCGGTCGCCGCTGGCATCGACGACGAGGAGTGGTCCGAGGTTGTAGGCACCATCGCGGGCGACGACACGGTCCTGGTGATCTGCCGGGACCAGGCGCGGGCAACATCTCTAAAGGAACGGATTGATGCATACATCGGATGATTCACGCACGTACATAAAGAACAAAGTAGCGATCGCCGGAGTCACTGGTTACAGCGGGGGCGAACTGGCGCGTCTTGTGCTCAATCATCCGCGTCTGGCGGGGATCGAACCGGTCTTCTATGGGCGGGAAGGCGAGCCGTCTCATACCACTCTGGAGGAGATACATCCCGCGTTAGCGCTGGGCGGTGGAAGCGCTCCGCACAAGATTCATCCCCTCGACTGGGGACACATGTGCGACTCGGGAGTTGAGGTGCTGTTTCTGGCCACGCCGCACGAGCAGTCGCGCGGGTGGGTTCCTACAGCCCGTTTGTGCGGGATGAAGGTCATTGATCTGAGCGGAGCGTGGCGCTTGCAGGAGGATGCGAAC
>WQYS01000242.1 GCA_009781125.1 Acidobacteriaceae bacterium
AAGGAACGCGCGTTCCGCCTGTTTCCCAAGGCGCATACAACATGCAGTAACGCGAACTGCCATAGCCGTCGAGGATTGCCTTCATCGAGCCTCGAAATCCCTTGCCGTCTTCGCTGCGCGCTCCGGCGACGATGCGACCGCTCGCCGGATCGACGACATCTCCCACAGCATTGACGGCAACGATGGCTCCGACGACCACGCCGGTATTGCCGATCGTCATGCTGCTTGTGCCGAGTCCCGACTTCATCGCGTAGGCCGGACCGAACATCTTGCCGACGGTAGCTCCTGCGCCCGCGCCTACGTTACCCTCGGCAACCGCGCCAGCGTTGGCAGCCTTGCAGGCGGCGTAGCCGTCCTCCGCTGTGGGACGGATTTTGAAGTCGCCGACGCCAAGGTCCATGAGGATCGCCGCCGGAACGATAGGCACGACGCCCAGCGAGCCGATCCTGAAGCCGGCGTTACGCTCTTCGAGGTAGCGCATCACTCCAGACGCCGTGTCGAGGCCGAAGGCGGAGCCGCCCGCGAGCACGACCGCGTTCACCTGCTGAACATAGTTGATGGGGCTGAGCAGGTCGGTCTCGCGCGTTCCGGGCGCGGAGCCACGCACATCGACTCCTGCCATCGCTCCGGTTTCACAGAGGATGACCGTGCAACCGGTGGGACGGTCGGCGCGCGTGTGGTGTCCGACCTTGATGCCGGGAACGTCGGCAATAGAACCGCCCGGAGGCATAGCCAGTGGCGCAGGAGTTTCAGCAGCAGATGCAGCCGAAGAGATGGCCGAGGCCAGCGGAAATCCAAGCAGAGTGCGGGCGAATTGGCGGCGTTGCATCAGAATGTCCTCGTAGAACGAGCTTACAGGAGATTGCGGGTCAGGCGGCATCGGTTTCTCCGGGCGTAGAGATCGCCCTTGGATTAAGGATGCGGAAGCCCAGCATGACGATGAAGGCGGCGGCGATGCCAGCCGCAGGCGGAGAGAGGATTCCGAAGCCCGCGCCCTGGGTGAGGTAGCGAACCGTGACCGTAACCGCAACCGAGACGGCGATGCTGGCGAGTGCGGCTGGAGCGAGCACGCGGCGCATGTAGAGTCCGGCAACCACGGGGGCGAGCAGCGCCACCGCGAGTAGCGAATAGAAGATGCTCACGGCGGCAATGACGGACGGGAGAACAATAGCAAGCAGAATCCCCGCGACTCCGGCGAGGATCGATGTTGTCCTGCTCACGAAGAGAAGGCGGCGCGACGAGACGCCGGGATTGACGAAGGTCTTGTAAAGGTCTACAGCCAGCGAGGTGGAGAGCATCAGCAGGATGGCGTCGGTGGCCGATAGCTCCGCCGAAAAGATCGAGGCCAGAATCCAGACGCCCAGCCATTTGGGCAGAAGCTGTTGTATCGCAGAAGGCAGCGCCTGCTCAGGGTTTGCAAGGTGGGGAAGTGCGGCCAGAGCGCAGAGTCCCAGAATCGGCGGGACGAAGGCGAAGACAGCCTGTCCCAGCGCGTTGAAGCCCACGCCCAGACGAACGGCTCGCTCGTCGCGTGCGCCGTAGACCTTCTGTACGAGTCCGGGCGAGATCATGAAAGAAGGGACAAGAATAGCGATCCACGCAAGGATCTGCCGCCATCCCGCGCCAGTGATGCTGAACAGATTTATTGACGACGCTTGCGGCGCAAGATGAGCATGGAGAGCTGTCCATCCGCCCACGGCGTGCAGCGTGAATGGCACAGCAAGCAGCAGTCCTGACATGGTAACGGCCAGCTCAAACATGTTTACGAACGACGACGCCATCAGTCCGCCGGCGGTGCAGTAGACGATGGCGACCAGTCCTCCGATGACGCAGCCCTCCCACTTGGGAATACCTGCGATGGCCTCAAGAATCCACGAGATGGCGATGATCTGCCCGGCCAGAATCGTCAGCGAGCCACACCAGAACAGTACGGAGATGAGGGCCTTCACGCGCTTGTCGTAGCGGAATTCGAGGTAATCCTGCAGAGTGGCGAAGCCATGCTGTTTGGCCAGCCGCCAGAGGCGCGGGCCGAGCAGCCGTGAGAGCAGAAATGATCCAATGGCGGCAGAGCCGACCCACCACCATGCGGAGAGTCCGAAGCGGTAGCCGAGGCCGGTGGCTCCAACCGTGGAGGCGGCTCCGATGTTGGCGGCCAGCAGCGTTGCAAAGAGCCGTCCAGCGCTGAGCGAGCGTCCGGCGACAAGAAACTCCGAGCTGTTGCGGACACGTCTGCCGATGATGACCCCCAGGGCCATCAGGAAGATGGAGTAGATCAGCAGAGCGGTGAGGTAGAGATGCATCCTCTGTTGAGTTTACGATGGCGCAGCATTACAGGCGGGTGAATTATCCGAGCAGGCGGCCTTCGGAGAGATCGTGGATCAGACCGTGGTCGGCGGCGAGGAAGTCGTATTCAGGAAGGGTCGTCAGCGTGGCCCAGCGGACATCGTTGAAGATGCGGTTCTCCACCGGTCCGGCGAACTCGCGCACGACGAAGAATTGCAGATCGATGGCGCCGCCGTTGCGGTAGTGGTGCTGAATCCGCGCGACGCGGCTGCCAATGGCCGCCCGGATGCCCAGCTCCTCGTCCAGCTCGCGGGCCAGCGCGGCTTCGGCGGTCTCACCCGGTTCGATCTTGCCGCCGGGGAACTCCCACTTGAGGCTCATGGGCTGATCCGGCTTGCGCTGGCAGACCAGAACCTCCGTGCCCGTGCCACTCTCGCGCACGATCAGCGCGGCTACGACGAACCGTACCGGTTTCATTTCTTGCGAGATCATCTGTCTGTTCAGTTTCCGTATGCGCTGTTTCAGTGCCATCACAGCTATTTAGATGCCGCAAATATCATCCTAGCAGCCGAAGCTCTCACAGATGTCTGACAGAGGCAGGATAGTAAACAGGCCATCGCTCACGGGCACACTGCGCGAGCAGCGCCTCGGTGGGATTCACCGCGTAGGCCTGCCGCGCGATGGCGAGCATGGCGGCATCGTGGATCGAGTTGCCAAAGACCGCATCGGGCGTGGTGATCCCAACGCGGGCAAGAGCGGCGGCCTTGCCTTCATCCGACGGAACATCGCGAAGAGTGCCGGTAGCGACTCCGTTTGCGATCTCGACGCGCGCGGCGAGTACTCGATCAGGAGCAATTCCGAAGCGCGTCATGGCTTCTTCGACAACCCAGTCGTTGGTTGAGCTGACGGCCCAGATGTCTACTCCTTTGGCCTGGAGGTCAGCGACAAGAGCGCGCATCTCGGGAAAGATATTCTGCTCAACGCAACGGGAGAAGTACTCACGAGCCGTGCGGCGAAGCTCGTCTTCGCGTATGCCTTCGTATACCTGTACCATCTCGCCGCAGATGGCGATCTCGTTGACCTCGCCGTGGCAATAGCCCTGATATCGGCCATTGATCCAGTCGATGGCCTGCTGCGAGAGGAGTCCCTGCTCAATAGTCCAGCGCATAAAACCCGAGCCGGAGTCGCCCGACCACAGCGTGCCGTCGCAATCGAATACGGCAACCCGGGGCGCGAGCGCGTGAACGGAGGCATGAAACTGCTCCGTGCTAAGAGTCTGTCCAAAAACTGGTCTGGTCATCTTATCTTTTGACGTAGTCATTAATTTTTTTTTGAGGCGTCATCCTGAACGTAGTGAAGGACCCCCGTATTTTGTTTTGGTCCAGCACAATCTTTCGATTATGAAACTCGTTGCTGCTACGAGCAAAATGCGGGGGTTCTTCGCTTCGCTCAGAATGACGGCAAGTAGTGGTTGAACAGACGCTAAGAAACGCGGCGTGGTTCAATACGAACTCCTATTCAGTGGTGTTGCGGGGCTGTGTCTTGCGGGACCGCTTCACCGGCGGAGCCGCGCTCGGCGGACGGTTCTTTCCGTTGTTGTTGCCTCGCTTCTGGCCGGGAGTTTCAATGACGGCGCGCATCCAGTAATTGCCATCTCCATCGACCTCGATGCCGTGGACCTCGCGCTCGAAGCCGGGAAAGCGCTTGCCGAACTCTTCGATGGCAAGGATGAGGCGGATGACCGGACTCTCCGGGCCGCCGAGCCGTTCGCCCGGCATGCACATCGGAATGCCCGGCGGATACGGAACCAGCATCACCGCGCCGATGCGTCCGGGCATCTGGTTGAAGCGAATCTTTTCGGTCTCGTTGCGCAGCAGCTTCTGATAGGTCTCCGCAGGCGTGAGCACAGGGTCGAAGTCCTCGTCGCAGGCGTCGCATACCAGCGTGGGAATGTTCAGCTCGATCATGGCTGCGTGCATCTGGTCGGAGAGCTCCTTGAGCGTGACGTTGCGATAACGCGCCGGATACCTGTCCACAAGCTCAGGCAGCGCCTCTTCGAGTGAAACGTCGTTGTCGTAAAGACGCTTGAACTCGAAGAGATTTTCGAGCAGCGATCCCCACTTGCCCTTCGACGTTCCTACAGAGAAGAGAACCAGAATCGTGTAATCGCCGGTGCGGGCGATCTCGACGCGGCGGGAGTCAAGAAACTCCGTGAGGATTGCGGCGGGAATGCCCCAGTCATTGACGTGGCCCTGCGCGTTCACGCCCGGCGTAAGGATGGTGACCTTGGCCGGATCGAGCATAGCGTATCCGCAGTCGATGTCTTCGTCCTGAAAGCCGTGCCACTGCTCGCCCGGCTTGAGGGTCCAGCAGTTCGGGTCCGATGC
>WQYS01000243.1 GCA_009781125.1 Acidobacteriaceae bacterium
CGGCGAGCTCAGTAAAGCGGTTGAAATGAGGCGGGCGCTTACGCGCGGTCTTAACCGGCTGTTCCGTTGTAGCCATGCTCATAGATTCTATATGGTGCGTTAGACGAGCGCACGCCGGAGATGACTCCGCCAATGACACTCTGTTGCACGAAATACATGTAAATACTGGAGATGAACGCGCAAGGTGAGCGCGGTCACGCTTGTTTAGCAGGACTGCTTTCTTCGCGGCATAGCAGGTTTGGGTGATGCTGTCGGCCGTTTTTTACTGGCCGGACGGCCACCCAACCTTCCATTCGCACGAGCGGCCGTGGTCTTAGCTGTGCTTCGGGAGATTCCGCCCTTCATGCCCATGCGGCTTGCCATCCATCGTTCCGAACCGAAGACGCCCTCCAGAAGCGAGGGCAGATAAAGGTCGGCGTCCAGCCTGGGGAAATGAATTCCATAACCGGAAGGCGAGATGCTGATCTCGGATAGTTGTTCTGGCGTGGCTCGTTCGAATCCCTCGGCGTCTCGCGGAGAGAAGAAGATACCCAGATTTGAGTTGAGCTGAATCACGATCTGCCTGGCGCGGCGGTCGTACCTCGCAGAGACGGCTCTTGGAACCTGCGCCTTCAGTTCCATGGCTCTTTCGTTCGCCTTCTTGAAATCCTCATGCGTGACCATGAATTTCCTCCCAGGCATGGCAGAGTTCCAGTACATGTTCTTCCAGTTTTTTTTGAATCGAATTCAGTTCATGCTGTCGAAAACCAAAGTTTTCGCGCAGGCTGGCTGGCCCTGTTGGACAGTTCAATTCAAACACGGCCTCATTCCCTTCGCCTATCACATGAATATGCGCCGGACGGTGGTCATTGGGGTAAATGACCACACGGAGACCGGGAAGACGCAGGATCGTTGGCACGCGATCATTATAACCCAAACGCTTAGGTTTAAGAAAAATGTCCACAGACGCTGTGGGTCGAAGGCCTGCTCCATGCAGGGTTTATTGAGCGGGCCTTCAGCCCGTCTATCATAGAAACATCCTTCCCTGGGGCTTCGCCGTCGCCGCGGCGACTATAGAACGCGCCTTCGGCGCTGTTGTTTAACGCACCTCAGAGACAGGACACTAGCACTCCGCCATTACCATGCACACGCGGCCTGTGATGTAGCGGCTCGGAGACTCGTCGGCCTTCACGCTCAGCAGTTGCACCGGGAACTCGCGCGAGTGGGGCCGCAGAATCAGTTTGCCTTCGTTGAAGTCTACATAGCGCAGTTGCAGCGTAGTTCCGTAGCGCACAGCATACAGCGTCGGCTGCTGCTGCCGGTACGGCGCCAGCGAGTTGTAATGCCGGTCGATCACGACGACGGCCCCCTCCGTGACCACCGGAGCCATCGCCGCCACCTGCTGCTGATCGGCGCGCACGGCGACGAACCGCTGCCACTCGGCGACCTTCGCCGTCTGACGCGGGCGGCAGTTGTGCAGCCACGATGCGGAGACACACACGCTCTCAATCCACGCCGCCGCCCGGATGCGCGCATCGTTCATCGCCGTCGAAGCGGAGACGACCGGAACCGACTCCATCGAGTCCTGCTCGGCCGCCGCCGAGGACGCCGCCGCCGAGCCTTCCATCTCCATCGGAATCAGTTGGTCGATCGAAAGCCCCTGCGCGTCGAGTACACGATCCAGGCCCTCGAGCGAGAGCGACCGCTTGCGGTGCAGGAAGTTGGAGATATGCGCCTGCTGGAATCCCGTCTGGCCGGCCAGGCGGCTGCCCGTGAGTGTTCCCTCTTTCATACGGCGTAAAAGTTCGACGCGAAGCAGTTCGCGCAGATCCTGAAAGTTCATGGCCATTCGTTCTTCAACTCCTTATCTATATGAAATACGAAAAGAAGGCGAAACTATGTCTCCATGAAATAGATATAACACGCGGATTCCCATATTGGAATTGACTTTAAGAAAAATTATCGCAAAGATGCAGTAAAACATATTGACATACTTTTAGCTCAAAGCTATAACCTGAACACACACATTCCGATTTACAGACAAGCGGAGAAAACTTTCCGGCTTGTGCAGACCGGAAAAGATTGAAAAAACGCTAACTTCTTCGGATGCGAGGTCTGTGTCCGAAACGGATTCACACGGCGGGGCATCGGAAATACAGAGCTATACCTCTGCATTTCAGCTACTCTGCCCACACTCCGGGAGAGCAGCTTCGACTGTTGCAATATGATGCTCTGCGGCTGAAAGGACAACACGGGAGATGCAATACCTGCGAATGTATCTAAAAGTATGCGAAGGGTGCGGAGCTCTATGGCTTCGCAAGAGCGTGTCCGACGGACTCTATTGCGGCCTCTGCGCCAGGCGGCTGGCTGAATTTCCTGTTCCGCGAAAAAAGCATCCGGGAGGGCGCAAGCCGCGGCTGGCGTGCGCGTCTCGATGTCAGGCGCATGGAGGCGGGCAATGAGTGCCGCACAGGTGGTGCCCATGATGTGGGCCGTGGTCGAGAGGCGCGGCGCACGGCTGTCTTCGGACGGCGACGCGCGGCAGGCAGATGAGATGGCCATCTATCGCATGTACACAGCAGCGCTGCTGCGCCGTTACGTGCAGATGGCGATGGGGGCCGGACGCACTCCGTCGTTGCTGGGGCGCGAGCTGTTTCGCGGACCCGTCACTCGCTACCGCATGAGCCGGTTCGACGATATCGTCATCTTTGTTCGCGACATCGAATACTGTCTGGCCAGGCTCGGGTGGGAGCAGCAGTCCGTTCTCGACCGCGTTGCCTTGCAGGGATACACGCTCGAAGAGGCGGCTCTGCTGGCCGGCGTCTCGCAGCGGACGCTGGTTCGCCGTTACGCGCACGCGCTGGATTTGCTGACGGCGCTGTTTCTTGAGTGCGGACTTCTGGAGCCGATCGAAACCTGTCAAGAGGGGCAGATAAGTAAATTTATGTAACTTGCTGAATTGATTGCTCAAATAATGATCTGATTTTTGGCAGGGTAGTTATAACCGGATTGTTATTCTGAATATGTACTTGAGAAATGAAACGGGAGAGCGCCCAAAGCGTTCTCCCGTTTATTTTTTGATGGCAATTTTTGTTGTCAGGAGGAGTCATGGCAGAAGCAGCAAGACTCGATCGCCGGCCAATCCGCAGGGCTGGATCTGAGACGGAACAGCAGCCGGAGATGGAGTTTCGCGCGATGGCAGTGGAGTTTCCTATCGTTCGCGGGCACCCGAACCGGCTGCCTTTTGAGGGCGTGTTGACTCTGATCGACGTGGCGAGCGACCGCTCTCCCAAGGGCGCGCGCGGGCATCGCGTGGTTCTGACGCGCACGGCCGCCGAGGCCGCTTTGCCGGGCCTGCTGGGGATGGCCGTCGACTACAAGGCAGGATGGGATGGTCACGACGCCCGGCAGAAGTGTGGCGTCATCACCTCGGCGGAGATCGTGGGCAGCCGCCTGCTGGTCGCCGGATACCTGTATGCCCGCGATTTTCCTGAGCTGGAAGCAAAGGTCCAGAGTGAAGGACTCATGGGCATGAGCTACGAGCTTGCCGATGCCCACGTCGCCGATATCCGCGCCCAGGTCTGGACGCTGACCCGGGCCACCTTTACCGGAGCGGCCATTCTGCTTCGCGATAAGGCAGCCTATCGCAGCACCAGCTTTCGCGTCAGGCGGCCTGCGGACTCGTCCGCGGCAGGCCTGCGGAGAAAAGCGGAGCTGTGAGATGTATGTAACCAACACAGATACATAAATGGAGAGAGAAGCATGAGCTTTGTAAGTGTGCTGGAAGCTGTAGGAAAAGGCTTCAAAAAGGGCCTGAAATGGGCGCTGAATTACGGAGTTCCGGTCGAGCGCCTGGTAGCTTTGCTGTTTCCCGCAGCCGCGCCCGCAGTGGCTGAAATAGCAAGCGCAACGTCGCTGATTCAGAACGCGGTCCTGGCGGTGGAGCAGAAGTACGCGGCCTCGGGCGCGCAGAGCGGAAGCGGAGAGCAAAAGCTGGCGGAGGTCATGTTGCTGACCGAGCAGGCCGTGGCCTCGCTGCTGACGAAGGCGGGCCTGAAGGCGGATACCAGCTATATCGAAGGTCTGGTCTCTGCCGTGGTCGCCATTCTGAACGTGCAGCAGGCTCCGGCTGCTGCTGTAACCAACGCATAGGTTCGGAATTCACGATTCTCCACCCGGAAGTTTGTGACCTGTCAAAAATCGCAACATGGAAGGAAAACATGGATACCAATTTAGAGATGAACACCATCCTCGAAGATGCAGAGACAAATGCCACTGTGGGCTGCATCTCCTCCTCTGTCGAATCGGGCGTGGAAGCGCGCCTGGCCGCGATAGAGGCCCGGCTGATCGCGGCTGAGGCAAGACTTGCGGAAAAACTGACGGAGTTAAAGGCTGCTGCCGAGAAAGCTCCTGTTTCAGTTGCAAATACGCGCAAGACCCTGCCCGTAGAGATGACCGGGCTGCTTGCCAAGCAGGGAGTCAGCCTTGATTCTCTGGATGCCGGCGCGCTAGATGCCGCGCTCTCCAGCCTGAGCATCGAGCAGCGCATCGCCGTCAAGTCGCAGTTGCTGCGCGCCGGACTTTTGAACGTCGCGGGCTGAACCGGCGCCATGCGCAGAAGAAAACCTGATCGAAGAAAGGAAACAGAATGAACGCAATGTTTA
>WQYS01000244.1 GCA_009781125.1 Acidobacteriaceae bacterium
GCTTCGGGCGTGGCCATCGTTACCGGACACTTTTCGACAGAGGAGAACAGCCACGCCCTGGACTTCGCGGCT
This sequence comes from Acidobacteriaceae bacterium, assembly GCA_009781125.1. Next base: position 73 of record WQYS01000244.1, read on the forward strand.
CTAAGCAAAATGCCCACGCTGGTGGTGCTGATGGGAGTACACACGGCGGGTTCGATCGCCGAGCGGCTGATCGAGGCCGGGCGTGATCCAGCGACTCCGGCAGCGATGATACAGACGGCGTTCTGGCCGGGAGAAAAAATTGTCGTCGGCACGCTTGAGACCATCGCAGAGATTGCGGCGCAGCAGAACGTCGTAGCTCCCGCCACGCTGGTGATCGGAGAGGTAGTCAGAATGCACGGCAAACTCAGCACAGCTCTCAGAGAGCTTCAGCGCAGTGTGCAGAACGCTGCCGAGGTTGCCGCATAACATTAACAGATTAAAAAGGAGACTGACAAATGGCAGAACTTACAGTAGAAACCGTAGCCGAGGAGATGTTTCGATACGTGTCCGAGTGCGCGGGCAAGAAGAACCTGAAGGCCCCCGACCTGACCAAATTCGCCATCGACAAGCACGGCGAATCCTGCACCAAAGACATGTGCAAGCAGGCCATTCGCGAACTGATCGATTCGGAGCGCTGCGTCTACAGCTATCTCGGCGGATCGTACATTCAACTGCCGCCGACTCCGGGAAGCGAACCCGCCTAGTTGAAAGCCGGGCAATGAGTATCCTTCACAACGCGCCTCGTCTCGTCGTCGCAGGTCTGGCCGGCGACTCGGGTAAGTCGATTGTCGCGCTGGCGATTCTTCACCGGTTGCGTCAGACGGGTATGCCTGTCCGCGCCTTCAAGAAAGGCCCAGACTACATCGACGCGGCGTGGCTCTCATGGGTAACAGGCGAGCCTGCAAGGAATCTTGACACCTGGCTCATGGGCTTCGACCGCGCGGCGCAGTCCTTTCACGAGCACGCGATCAACGAAGGCGTGAACCTTGTCGAAGGCAATCGCGGACTCTTCGACGGATTCGACGCCCGAGGCACGCACAGCACGGCAGAGCTGGCTAAGGCCATTCAGGCTCCGGTGCTGCTGGTGATGAATGCAGCCAAGATGACGCGCACCGCCGCAGCGCTCGCGCTCGGGTGTCAGCGCCTCGATCCTGATCTGAACCTTGCGGGAGTCATCCTCAATCGGGTGCACGGCGCACGACATGAATCCATCGCGCGCGCCGCGATGGAGGAAGTTACCAACCTCCCTGTAGTTGGTGCTGTTCCCGCTTTTGCGGAAGGTGTTCTTCCTAGCCGCCACCTCGGGCTTGTCACTCCGTCCGATTACGCGGCGATCAACGAGCTGCCCGCCATGCTGGAGAAGATCGCGGCAAGTCTGGATATGGAGCAGATCCTGAAGATTGCAGATTCCGCGCCGGAACTGCCACATACCTTTTCACGGCGGCCTCAGGATGACGACTTTGGGAGAGTGTCAACCGATTCTGAAGAAATCATCCCACGAATCGCCGTCATTCGTGACGCTGCCTTCAACTTCTACTATCCGGAGAATCTGGAGGCTCTCAGCGCAGGCGGCGCGGAGCTTCGGTTTGTGTCATCGCTTGAAGCCATGCAGCTTCCCGAGGATGTAGACGCAATCTATATTGGCGGCGGATTTCCGGAGGTCCATGCAGCGCGGCTTGGCTCGAACTCCGGCTTCCTGCGGTGGCTTGCTGAGTCGGCGGCCCGCAACGTTCCCATCTATGCCGAGTGCGGCGGCCTGATGCTGCTGTCCAGCGGCCTTCAGTGGCAAGGCAAACGATACGCAATGGCAGGCGTGCTTCCGTTCGATGTTGTCGTGGAGACGGTTCCGCAAGGACATGGTTATGTGGAGTTGGAAGTGACCCAACCCAATCCCTTTTATGCGCCAGGAACCGTGCTGCGCGGCCATGAGTTTCATTACTCGCGCATCGTGCCTCAGGCGGAGATGCCCGTAACCGCATGTGCCGTGCGCAGAGGTACGGGTGCATTCGCCAAGAGAGACGGAATCGTTCAGGGCAGCGTATGGGCCAGCTACACGCACCTTCATGCCGCGGCATCGCCCAAGTGGGCCGAAGGCCTGCTGCGGGCGGCACGCACTTATCTAAGATCACTCAATCAGGAATCACAACCATGCTGCCAGCGGGCAGGATGATTCGGAGAGTTATGACTTTACTCGTATCGATTGCAGTCTACGCCGGGCTTGGCTTCTTCGCCGTAGGATGCCTGCTGCGCGTGCTTCAGTATTCGCGAACCCCGGTGCATCTTCGCTGGGAGCTGTATCCGGTTCCGGGCGAAGGAGGACGCCGCGCCGCCTATGGCGGCTCCTACTTCGAGAGCTCCGAGTGGTGGACCAGGCCACGCAAGAAGCATCTTGTGAACGAAATCGTGGTCATGCTCAAGGAGATTTTTCTGCTGCATGGCATCTGGAAGCAGAACCGGCGGCTGTGGTGGCGTTCCTACCCCTTTCACACGGGACTCTATCTACTGGTAGCTGCTTGCTTTCTCGCCGCTGTGGGAGCATTGACTGCCCACCATTCACTGTCCGGACTCATCTTTATTCTCGCGTGGATTTGCGCATGGGCAGGACTATTGCTGACGCTGATCGGCAGCGTGAGCCTGGCATGGCTGCGGACTACCGACAAGAACCTGAGCGTTCAGACCGTCCCCGGTGACCTTATAAATCTCGCAGGGTTCGCGCTGGCCTCGCTGCTGCTGCTCGCCGGTGGAGTGAGCGCTTCCATGCCGCCGCTCAACGAAGCTGTGTATGGATTGCTCACGCTGCGCACAGACCTGCATCTGCCCGTGCTCGTCAGCATCGGAGTGATCGCCGGAGCCGCCATGGTTGGATACATCCCCTACACGCACATGGCGCACTTCATTGCGAAGTACTTCACCTACCACGCGGTCCGCTGGGACGACGCCGCAAAGAACAAGGCGATCGAGGCCGGCATCACGCGCAACCTTGCTCTTCGTCCTACATGGAGCGCCGAGCACATCGGCGCGGACGGCAAGCGAAGCTGGGCGGAGATTGCCACAACCAATCCGGAAAGGACGTCCAAATGAAGCAGTTCACGCGGATCACCGACATCTCGCGCACAGAGCGTGAACCTCTGTGCGTATTGGACAAGGCTGATCTGATGCCGCTGCCCTCTGGTCTCAGCGCTGGCGATCAAGGCCCAGCGCTCGCTCCGCTCAAGCCCCAGACGGTCGAGAACTGCGCCTGCGATCTGGACGGCACCTGCGTGCTCAACATCGCGCGTCCCAAGTCGCGTGAAGAAGAGGATGCGCTGGTGGCGCGTTTTCTCTCCGGGCTTGAGAAGTTGTTCAGCAAGGAAAATAACTGGACCTTTCTTCAACCGCTAGTACTGACCATGGAGCATTGCACGCGCTGCCAGACCTGCTCTGACTCCTGCCATCTCTACGAGGCCAGCGGGCACAAGGAGATATACCGCCCCACCTATCGCACCGAGATTCTGCGGCGTCTCTACTTCAAATACGTCAAGCACGGCGGACTGCTGAGCACGTGGCAGCACGGAGCTATCGAACTGAACTGGCCGCTGGTGGCGCGGCTGGCCGAGCTCTCCTACCGCTGCAACCTCTGCCGCCGCTGCGCTCAGGTGTGTCCTATCGGCGCGGACAACGGACTGGTCGCGCACGAGTTGCGCAAGCTCTTCAGCCAGGAGATGGGGATCGCTCCGAAAGAGATTCACGAGAAGGGCTCCATGCTGCAACTTAAGACCGGCTCGACCACCGGAATGCCTGCGGCGGCGGCCAAAGACAACTTCGAGTTCATCGACGAGGACATGAGCGAGAAGACCGGACTCGAGGTCCACTCGCCGTGGGACGTTGAGGGCGCCGACGTCCTGCTGATCCACAACGCCGGAGAGATTCTGGCGTGGCCGGAGAATCCCGGCGCGTTCTCCGTCATTCTGAACGCCGCTGGCATCAAATGGACGCTCTCGTCCGAACTGGCCGGTTACGACGCTGTCAACTACGGTCTCTGGTACGACGATGCTCAGTTTGCCCGCGTCGCTCTCAAACAACTGGAGGCCGCGCGCAAGCTGGGAGTTAAAAAAATCGTCATCAGCGAGTGCGGCCACGCGCACAAAGCGCTGGGCATCATCGCCGACCGCATCGCTACGGGCGATCTCGATATTCCGCGCGTAAGCGCTCTGACGCTGCTGCGCGACATCGTCGTGAGCGGCAAGCTCAAGCTCGATCCGTCGCGCAACGACTTCCCTGTTACTCTGCACGATCCGTGCAACATGGTTCGCCTGATGGGAATCGTCGAGCCGCAGCGCGAGATCCTGCGCGCCATCGCGCCCGGGTTCCGCGAGATGACTCCACATGGCGTCGATAACTACTGCTGCGGAGGCGGCAGCGGATTCGCGCTCATGAACGGAAACAGCTTCGGCGATTGGCGCGCGCAGGTCTCGGGCCGCAAGAAGCTGGAGCAGATCATGAACGCCTTTGCCGGTGCGCTCGATCCGGCGACGCCCAAGTACGTGTGCGCGCCGTGCAGCAACTGCAAGGGCCAGATACGCGACCTGCTCGCGTACTGGAATGTCTGGGAGAAGCATCGTATCCTGTACGGCGGCCTGGTCGAGCTGATCGTCAACGCCATGACCGATGTGAAGCCGGGTTTCCTCGAATGGGAGTGGCGCTGA
>WQYS01000245.1 GCA_009781125.1 Acidobacteriaceae bacterium
AAGATTCCCCATCTGGTCCGCGTCGTCGAGTAAACCTTCATTTTGAAAGCGAGTCGGGCCCGCGCGGGCTCGGCGTTGAGCGAGGAAATTATGGAAGTCAGAAATCTTTCCAATCTGCGGCCACCGGCTAAGGCCAACAGCAACAAGAAGCGCGTTGGCCGTGGCATGGGTTCCGGCATGGGCAAGACCTCTACTCGTGGACATAAGGGCCAGGGTTCGCGTTCCGGCTCGAGCATGATGCGCGGCTTCGAGGGCGGCCAGATGCCGCTGCACCGCCGTCTGCCCAAGCGCGGCTTCGTCAACATCTTCCGCACCGAGTACACGGTGCTGGGCCTCGACCGCATCGCCGAGATTCATGCGGCCTCGAAGGAGTCCGAGTTTACGCTCGAAAAGATCATTGCCCTGGGTCTGCTGCGCAAGAAGAATGGCCTGGTCAAGGTGCTGAATAATGGCGAGCTGAAGGCTGCAGTTACGGTTCATGCCCACAAGTTCTCGAAGTCGGCTCAGGAAGCTATCGAGAAGGCTGGCGGCAAGGCCGTCGTGATCGGCCAGGCATAGACGTTTGGGTGCCCCATCCTGAGCGCAGCGAAGGGTGGGAAAGTAGATGTTTGAGCAGTGTTCTTCCCACCCTTCGCTGCGCTCAGGATGGGGCACCCGGTCAGTTGCGGCTGACCGAAAGAGAAGAGATTGTAGAATAGAGGCTGCGTAGACTGCGCCGTCTCCTGAAGGATTCGAGGTTTCCAGAAGCCCGATGTTCGAGAAAATCGCAAATATCTTCCGCATTCCAGACCTGCGCAAGCGCGTGCTGTTCATGCTTGGCCTGCTGGCTGTCTACCGTCTCGGGGGACACATCCCGACTCCCGGCATCAACGGCCAGATGCTGGCCCAGTTCTTCCAGCAGAACGCCGGATCGGCGCTCGGGCTGGTCGATCTGTTCTCGGGCGGTAACCTTCGCCGGCTGACCATCTTTGCGCTCGGCATCATGCCGTACATCACGGCGTCGATCATCTTCCAGCTGCTCACGGTGATCTATGAGCCGCTGGCAAAGCTGCAAAAAGAAGGCGAGCTGGGCCGCAGAAAGATTACCCAGTGGACCCGCTACGTCACCGTGCTTCTGGGTATTATTCAGTCGTTTACCATTGCGGTGGGACTGACCGGCGGCAGCGCCACCTCTTCAATGGTGACCATTCCCCGCAGCGCATTTATTCCGCTTTGCGTGCTCACGTTGACGTGCGGAACCGCATTCATCATGTGGCTGGGCGAGCAGATCACCGAGCGCGGCATCGGCAACGGCATGTCGCTGCTGATCTTCGCCGGTATCGTGGTTGGCTTGCCCAGGGGCGTCGCCGATCTGTTGGAGAAGATCAGCACCGATGCCTGGGGCCCCTTGACGCCGATCTTCGCCGTGCTGCTGCTGTTAGCCATGATCGCGGTGGTTGCGTTTATCGTCTTTGTGGAGCGCTCGGAGCGCCGCATTCCGGTGCAGTACGCCAAGCGCATGGTTGGACGCCGCATGATGGGCGGCCAGCAGACGCACCTCCCGCTCAAGGTGAACTCGGGCGGCGTGATGCCGATCATCTTCGCCAGCTCGATCATGTCGATCCCGCTGCTGTTCGCCGCCAAGTGGCGCGATGCGGCCTATATCGGGAAGTTCATCCAGGCCCTGTCGCCCGGCGAGCCGTGGTACGAGCTGATCGCCGCCATTGCGATTGTATTCTTTGCCTACTTCTACATCTCGATTGTCTTCCGCCCGGACGACATTGCCGACAACATGCGCAAGTACGGCGGCTTTATCCCTGGAATCAGGCCGGGCAAACGTACCGCCGACTTCATCAACGCTGTGCTGACGCGCATTACGCTGGTGGGCGCTATTTATCTGATCATTGTATGGATTATTCCGACGCTGCTGATCAGCGGTATTCACTTCAACCATCTGCCACTGGTGGGCGGCTTCTTTGACCGGCTGCCCAACTGGATGACCAACGGTCTGGGGGTTCAGTTCTACTTCGGCGGAACCTCGCTGCTGATCGTCGTCGGCGTGGCTATGGACACTGTAAACCAGATTGAGTCGCAGCTCGTCATGCGCCACTACGAGGGATTCACTCCGAAGAGCGGCAGAATCCGCGGTCGCAAGAGCTGGTAGGACATTGACCTTGACCATTGAAGCAAACGAAACTTCGGCCCCGGCTACGGACTTCCTGCCAGGGCCGATTCTTCTTTTGGGCGCTCCGGGCGTAGGCAAGGGAACGCAGGCCAAGCTGCTGATGGCCCAGTTGGGAATTCCGCAGATATCTACAGGCGAGATACTCCGCGCGAACATCGCCGCAAAGACACCGCTTGGTCTGGCCGCGCGCGCTCTGATGGATCAAGGCGAGCTCGTCGCCGATGAGATCGTCAACAAGATGGTGGCCAACCGTCTTCAGGAGCCGGACGCCGCCCGTGGCTTTATTCTGGACGGCTATCCCAGAACCGAAGCTCAGGCCATGTTTCTGGAGAGCATCCTGTGCAAGAGCGGCTCTGAGAGTTGCATCCCCCTGGTTGCCATCAGCATCGATGTGGATGAATCCGAGCTGCTTCGCCGCATTACCGGACGCCGCACCTGCTCGGGGACCGGCAAGCACATCTATAACATTTATTCGAATCCGCCGAAGCAGGTGGGCGTATGTGATATCGACGGAAGCGACCTTCAGCAGCGCAGCGACGATACTGAGCAGGTATTCCATAAGCGCATGGACGAGTACCACGCCAAGACGGCTGCGGTTGTAAGCTATTTCAGCAATCACGAGGAGAGCTTCCGCTCGGTCGATGGCGACCTTCCGATTGAGCAGGTTCAGCAGACGATTCTGACTACGTTGCGGAAGCTCCGCGAGACGGAAGACTAGGAGTCGACGGATGGCGGTCATGATTAAATCGCCTGCCGAGATCGAGAAGATGCGCATCTCGGGCCGTGTGCTGCGCAAGGTGCACGACGCTATTGCTCCGCATGTTGTCGCCGGGGCTACGACGATGGAACTCGAAGAGATCGCCGTCGCCAAAATTGCAGAGTTTGGCTCGATCCCAGCCTTCAAAGGTTACCACGGATTTCCGTATGCTCTGTGCACCTCGATCAACGAGCAGGTCGTGCATGGAATGCCGAACCCGAAGAGCGTGCTGAAGAACGGCGATATCCTGTCGATCGATTGCGGCGTGATTATCGACGGTTTTTATTCCGATGCAGCGGTGACCTACGCCATCGGCGAGCAGACCCCGAGAGTGCGCCGTCTGCTGGAGATTACCAAGGACGCGCTTGATGCAGGGATAGAGCAGGCCCGAGTCGGCGGCAGGCTCTTTGATATCTCGGCGGCGGTGCAGGAGACCTGCGAGGCCGAAGGCTTTGGCGTGGTCAGGGACTTCGTTGGCCACGGCATTGGCCGCAATATGCACGAAGACCCGCAGGTTCCGAACTTCGGCCCACGAGGCAAGGGTCCGCGTCTGCGTGCGGGAATGGTTCTGGCCATCGAGCCGATGATTAACGCCGGTACGCACGAGGTCAAGGTTCTCTCCGATGGCTGGACCGCCGTGACCAGAGACGGCAGCTATAGTGCTCATTTTGAACACACCGTCGCCATCACGGAGAATGGGCCGCAGATTCTTACGCTGTAACAGGCGCGAGGACACCCATTCTCTGGGGTACGGCATCCATATTGAATGGGGTATCTTCCTCACAATGAAGAGAAAACGTTCATGAAACGGCTTCGTATGAGGTATGATAAATAAAGCTGTGCTTAGTGTGTCTGCGCACGGCGGTTCCGCTTGCCGAATTGGAGATGCGGTTAGACCGGAGGCATGGGGCACAGCAGCCCGCGCTTCCCAAGGAGACTGATTGTCAAAGGAAGATGCAATTGAAGTGATGGCAACCGTCGTCGAGACGCTGCCAAACGCGATGTTCAAGGTTGAGCTTGAAAACAAGCACCAGGCGCTTGCGCATGTCTCCGGACGGATGCGCAAGAACTTCATACGCATCCTCCCCGGCGACCGTGTCGCGATTGAGCTGAGTCCTTACGATCTCACTCGCGGACGCATCGTTTACCGCTACAAGTAGGCAGTAGGCAGAGATAACGCAGAAAGAGACAGCCCCTCTCCGGGGAAGAACCGGATGGGTCGTTTTGAAGGAGTTTCATGAAGGTTCGTGCTTCAGTAAAGAAGATTTGTGACAAGTGCAAGATCATCCACCGCCGCGGCGTGGTTCGCGTCATCTGCGAGAACGCCAAGCATAAGCAGCGGCAGGGATAGTCTTACTTCTACCGGTTCTCTCCGGGCTAGTTAGCCGAAGTCAAGGCTTGCGATGAACCCGGCGAGATAAACCGCCAACCATCCACCCGTTCGAGCGGCGAAGCTGCCCGAACCCAGCGCAAAGGAAAATCATGGCACGTATTGCTGGAGTCGACGTTCCTCCCCACAAGCAGGCACGCATCGCACTCACCTATATTTTCGGTATCGGCAACTCGCGCGCGTTCAAGATTCTCGATAAGGCGGCCGTAGACCCCTACGCCAAGATGTCCGCCCTCGACGAGGACCAGTTGAACCGCATTCGTCACGTCATCGAAGAGGAAGGCCAGATCGAAGGCGATCTGCACAAGGATGTATCGCTGAA
>WQYS01000246.1 GCA_009781125.1 Acidobacteriaceae bacterium
TACATATCGTCTCTGAGGAGCCTCCGAGGTTTTCTCTGAATCAGCTTCACTGTTGAGTAGTTCGGCTGAGTTCAGCTTTTTGTATCACCTCGCGCTCCTCCTCGACTTTTCATTCAAACAAGGGGGGAAGCGCTACGGAATGACAAGCAAGAGGGACGATAGACAAGCAAGGGGGACGATGCAGGTACGGCGCGAGGAAGCAACTTCCGGCAGGCGCGTGTATAACCTGTATCAGGGAGGACCAAGTGTTACAGACCATCCATAAGACTACTCCAGAGACTATGCCGGTCTTCTACGGCTCCGACGGGCTTCGCGCTGGCTGGTCGCTGCTCATCGCTGCATCGCTCTTCGTTCCTGCCTCGCGATTGGGCTCATGGATTACTCATCGTGCTCATACGGCATCCGGTGCTTCGAGTGATCCCACCCCGTGGGTTGTGCTTTTCGGCGAGGGACTCCTCTTTCTCATGGTTGCCGTCGTTACATGGATCATGTCCGGCATAGAGAAGCGTCCCGTGGGCAACTATGGCTTAGGCGGGCCGAGGCCTGTCCGGCGCTTTCTGGCGGGAGCGTTCTGGGGACTGCTCCTGCTTTCGCTGCTGGTCTTTGCTCTTCATATGGCAGGGTGGCTGGTGATCGACGCGCGCCTGCTTCATGGCGGCGAGGTTCTTCGCTACGCCCTGGCGTGGGCTCCGGCCTTCCTTGCAGTCGCGCTTCTGGAGGAGTACCTCACTCGCGGCTATCTGCTCTACACGCTCAGCCGAGGCCTGGCCGGTCTGTGGAGGCCGATTGCTCCCAGGCGCAGCGCCGCCCTGGGATTCTGGACCGCTGCGCTGCTGCTCTCTGCGCTCTTTGGACTCAGCCATAGCTCGAATAAAGGCGAGAGTCCGATGGGCCTGCTTGCCGCTGCGCTGATCGGCCTGGTCTGGTGCTTCAGCCTGTGGCGTACCGGGTCGCTCTGGTGGGCGATTGGACTTCATGCGGCGTGGGACTGGGGCGAGTCCTTTCTCTACGGGGTCGCTGATAGTGGGATCATCATTCAGCACCGCCTGCTGGCCACTCATCCGGCGGGAAGACCTCTGCTCAGCGGCGGAGCCACGGGGCCGGAGGGCAGCTTGCTGATAATTCCCATTGTTGTACTTCTTATCGCGGTCATTGTGCTCACGCTGCGCGGCAAGGAGGGATACGCCAGGCTTATGCCTTCCGGCGAACGGCTGTACCCGGATACGGTAACTCCATCGGCCCCTGGTTCATGGACGAGTGGACAGCCTGGCACAACGGCATAACCTTCCCCATGCCCTTCAGCCCGGAGGCTGTCCGCTCAGAGATGACGCATACGCTGGTTCTGATGCCCAAGTGAATCGTTGGGGGATAGTTCCGCAGTTGCAGGGTAGTAGAGCGCCGAAGGCGCGTCCCATACCAGCCTGGGGCGAAGCCCCAGGGAAGGATGTCTTCTTAAAATAGAAGGGCTGAAGGCCCGCTCTATAGTCGTGGATGAACTATAGAGCGGGCCTTCAGCCCTTTAACCTTTGAAGGACGTCTTTTCCTGGGGCTTCGCCCCAGGCTGGTATAGATTGCGCCGTTGGCGCAATTCATCTAAGAGACACACAACTCTACAACAAACTTCAGAACACCCTAGAAGTGGTACGCAATCCCGATTGCGGGCGCCGAGACGACTATATACCGGTTCGTCTTGAGCGAAGCGCTGCCGCTGCTGAAGCCGAACTCCGGCGTCATCACGTAAAAGCCGCGATACTGAGCGCGGATATCCCAGCTTGGGCTGAGCTCGTAGGCTATGCCGCCGCCGAACATGCCAGCGATCTTGGTGCTCTGCTTGGCGTCCTGTGTGGTGGTCCGCTGATCTCGAATGGGCCTGAACAGAAGCGTGCCCACGCCAAGCTCGAGGAACGGATTGATGTTTCTGAAGTTGAAGTTGTAAACGTAGCCAACGGTGATCTCCTGCTGGCGCGTGTGCACACGCACGTTCTGGAAGGCGCCGTTGAGGGTGTTGAACTTCGCCGTGTACTGGGTGTACGAGTAGTTCACCTCGGCGGCGCTTCTCGGAGTCAACATGTAACGATAGCTGCCCAGTGCGCCTCCCGGGGGAAGCGTCGTATCCAGTACCACGCCCGTACCGCTGTGGACCTGCGGGAAAAATGCGCCCATAGCGCTGATACTGACATCCTGCCGACTCTCCTGCGCCAACCCGACAGATGCCGCAAGCAGCAGCACGCCCAACAAAATCGTTTTCCTCATTCTTCGCTGAACCCCTTCAAATTCACATTCTCATGCAGACGCGGATAGCCGCCAGCAGTCAAAATGCCACGTGTTCTTCATTGTAACCGTTCCGGAGCTTTTGCTGGCTGCTGATTTTAAAAACACAAGGCCGGGGAGACACATCTCTCCCCGGCCTTGCGGTGATTTGCCCTATGCAACCGCTCCGTCGGGACGGAGCTGAAGGCGGTAGATTAGCAGGCCTGGTTTACTGGGGCGGCTCTGCTGGAGCCGTCGAGCCGCCGCCGCCGCGGTTTCCCCTCTGCCCGTACTTTGCTCTCTGCTCTGCCAGCAGAGCGTCATACTTCGTCTGCTGATCCGGCGTCAGCAGCGCCCGGATCTTGCTCTGCTGATCCTGACGGATACTCTTCGCCTTCGCCCGTCTGTCCGGTTCTGCGAGCGAAGCATCCTCTTGCAGCGCTCTCATCTGTTTTGCGGTAGCGCCGTTGATGGCTTTCACCTGGGTCACCTGGTCCGGAGTCAGGCTGAGCTTCTGGGTGAGCTCCTCAAGAAACGCTCCGCCGCGACGCTGCTCTTTGGCTCCTGCGGCGGGTTGGTCCTGTTGCGCAGCGTCCTGCGCCAGGGCGGGGATTGCCAGCAGCATCGCGCCCGAAAACGCCAGCGAAACTGCACATCTACGAAACATCTTCATTGTCATAAAATGTCACCTCAAGACCCACACGCAGCGAGTCTGCTCCTACAGACGCAAATTTAGCAGAAATAGTTCTGCGGTTGCACCTGAAAAAATGAATTAGATGGGTATCTGTTTCCTCAAGCCGGCGCAACGGATTTTGATACGCATAACAAAAATTGACATTTTTTGTTATCAGGTTCAGCATGAGAAGTCAGGGGTGCTGGCATGAATGTTTCTTTGACCTCGGAATTGGACCTCTTTGTCTCAACCAAGGTGGCTTCGGGGCGTTATACCTCGGCCAGTGAGGTTGTGCGCGAAGCCTTGCGCCTTCTGGAAGAGCGGGACCAGGCGCGCGACCTCCAGATTGCAGCCTTCAACCGGGAACTGAGCGGGAGACTTGCATCCTTAGATCGCAGGGAACTGGTCGAGGCATCCGTCGTTCGAGACAGGATCATGGATAGGTCTAAGAAGCGGAAGCGCTTGCCCGAATGAAGTAGATAGTCGGTTATGAGTTAAATCCCGCGCTCAGGCTGAAAACAGTAGGGATCGCCGTGTGTGGCGGCAAAGGCCTCGGCTACCTTCAGAAACGCCGTCAGCACATGCGAGAGGTTCGCCTGCCTGCGATAGACCAGCCGCAGGCGGCGCTCGGTCTGCAGCTCGGGCACCTTGACCCGGACCAGAGCTCCGTTTTCCAACTCGGGCCGGGCCGTCAGCTCCGGAACCAGTGCCACGCCGTTGCCCATCTGCACGAAGCGCTTGATGGCTTCGAGCGATGGCAGCTCGACTCCCATTTGCAGCGGAACCTTATGCTTCCGGAACGCCTGCAGCACCTTCTGCCGCTGCGGCGACGCCACGTTGTGCGCAATAAAGTTCTGCGCTCCAAGTTGGCGGATCGAGACCTTCTCCTCGTGCGCCAGCGGGTGGGCGGGATTGACGACCAGCGCCAGCTCATCCCTATAGATGAGCGTTGACTTCAGTTGCGCATCCTCGGGCCGGAACGAGAGCACGCCCAGCTCGACCGAGTGCATCAGCACCTCGTCGGCGATGCGGCTGGCGAGCGTCCGGTGCACGGCCAGCTTGATGCGCGGATTCTGCCTCCGGAACTCGTCCAGCAGCGGCAGCAGGCAGAGGCAGGTGTACTCGTTGGCCGCCAGGTTCAGCCGTCCGCGATGCAGCGAGCGCAGCTCGGCCAGCGCTCCCGTGGCCTCGCCGCGCAGGTTCAGCATCTTCAGCGCGTATTCTTTCAGGACTTCGCCGGCGTCGGTCAGCGTGCCGTCGCGCGAGGAGCGCTCGAAGAGCACCTCGCCCAGCTCGCTCTCCAGCCGGGCGATGGTCTGGCTGATCGCCGGCTGTGTGCGATGCAGCCGCGCCGCCGCCCGCGAGAAGCTGCGCTCCTCGGCTACGGCTACAAATGTCTCCATCTGGACCAGATCCATGGTTTACCTCCCCTTCTATCTATGCCTTGTCATTCCGAGCGAAGCGACGGAATCTGCTTTTTGCCCGGAGCGGCAAAACCGTCCGGGTGCCCCATCCTTGGTCGCCGCGGCGACTTTTATCGCGCAAGGGTGGGAATGCATGACGCTCGATCAACCATATTTCCACACGAAACAGTGGTGTGCTTGGCCGTACACATTCCCACCCTTCGGTCGCCGCGGCGACAAGGATGGGGCACCCGGTCGTCTGTGGCCGGGAAAGGAAAACAGATTCCGTCGCTTCGCTCCGGAA
>WQYS01000247.1 GCA_009781125.1 Acidobacteriaceae bacterium
GCGAACATCTGGTCAGAGCAGTCGCGCGCCCTCCACGGCGCGCACAGGGAATTTCTTGCCTCACACTTGACAATCGACTTTCATGGATGTCATCCCGAACAGAGTGAGGGACCTGCTTTTTTCTTCCTTACCGCAAACATTTGTGTCAGAGCAGAAAAAGCAGGTTCTTCACTTCGCTCCGCTCCGTTCGGAATGACAAGGTGGAGTGGTGCGAGAAATGCAGGTACCCCTCAGCCACATTGGAGTTCAGGCTTCTCAGCGGGCTGCGCGTCATGAGCAACTCAACGCCAGTCGTCGAGAGTCTGCGGCTGATCGGCGAATATCTGATCGAAGCCATTCGTCTTCTTAATCAGGATGTCTCCCTGCGCCACGGGCTGGTGCAGCAGCACCGCCTGCAAGCGCACCAGCTCCAGCAACGCCAGAAAAGTGCAGATCAGCGCGCGCTCCGTGTGCGTGTTGTGCAGCAGGCGGCGCAGCGATACGGGCCGCTCTTCCATCATCAGGCGGCGCTTGACGTACTCGATCATCTGCGCCACCGTGACCGACTCCTCATCGACGTCGAGCACGGGCCGGTTGCGGATGCGCTCCAGAATCTCGCGGAAGATGCGGACAAGATCAACCGTGTCGGCAGCGATCTCGCGCTCGCCCTCGGCCTCCTCGCGGAACTCGCGGATGCCGGAGACGGTCCAGGTGGCCTCCTCGATCTGCTGCTTCTGCAAGAGCATCTGCGCGGCGGCCTTGAAGCGCTCGTGTTCGAGCAGACGCTCAACCAGCTCGCGGCGCGGGTCTTCGATCTCCCCGGCAACGTCGCTGGGGTCGCGCGGCAGCAGCATCTTCGACTTGATGTGGATCAGCAGCGAGGCCATATAAATGAACTCGCCCGCCGCATCGACGTCGGTCTGCTGAAGCTGGTGCGTGTACTCGAGAAACTGCGCCGTGATACGCGCAATGGGAATGTCGTAGATATCGATATTCTGCTTGCGGATGAGATCGAGCAGAAGGTCGAGCGGCCCATCGTAGACCTGTCCCACAATCACGGAAAACGGCGACTGCGAGGCCTCTTCCTTGTCCTTCTCCTTATCCTGCTTGCCGCGCTTCGGCTCGGGAGCAGGCGCGGGTACAGGATGCTTGAGCGCAAAATCCTTGTTGTCAGCGCTGGCCTCTTCAGAAACCTCGGGAGCTTCGCCCGCTGCGTTCGCCGTGTTTTCGGGTTGGAGTATTTCGTCAGCCATTCTGCTCGCTAATTGATGATCTGGTAATCCGCTTTCGCATCGGTGATATCGATAGGCGTACTATCGGGGAGTTGTAACACATACCTGCCTTCAGCAAGCGTTACATTGAATTCGATGTTACCGTTCTTTGCCGCCTTCTTTGCCTTGGTCCAGGCTTCGACGTAGAGCTTCTGCGGAACGACAAAGTCGTGCACAATAAAATCCCGGTCCCAGCACAGAAGCACAAGAACCTCATACGACTTTGGCTTAACGGAGAACTCCCAGACTTCCCTCTCCACAAGTTCAGAAGCCGCTGCAACAAAGACACGTCGCTTATTCTGCGTAATCCATACGCCGTCAGCATCCGGCTTGAGCGCCGCGTCAACCGGAACGATGTTCCTGCGCCACTCGTCTCTGAGGTTTTGAATCATCACACGGGGTTCGGCGTCCCACCACGCCCTGAACTCGGAGAGATTGCGCAAGCCGTCTGTTTCTTGCAAAGCTGCTTGCTCATGGCGAACACCCGAGCGGTCACGCGAGAGTCCGGTGACGGCGCGGACGGCCACCATCGTCTGCTCGGCGCGCTTGGCCGCTCGCTCCGCGCCTTCGTCGAGGATATTCCATACCGCGTCCGGATTCTTCTCTAACTCTGCGCGTCGCTGGCGTATGGGTTCCAGATGCGCATTGATAGCGTCGGCTGCGAGCTTCTTGCATTCGTCGCAGCGAATAGACGCCGCGCGGCAACCGCTCGAAACTTGCTCCAACGTTGACTCAGAGCTGAAGACGCGATGCATGTCGCCCACAGGACAAATGTCCGGATCGCCCGGGTCCTGCGCGCGCAGACGCTGGCCGCCGTTGGTCATGCTCTGCATCTTCTGCGCCACCTCGACGGGCTGCGCCGAGAGCAGAATGCTGTTGCCGTAGCTCTTGGACATCTTGCGGCCATCGGTGCCGGGCAGCTTGGGAGACGGCGTGTACAGCACCTCCGGCTCGGGAAGAATCAGTTGTGCCGGGTCCGGCTCCATCACGATGGCGTCGCCACTGCCACCGGGCGCGACGCGCTTGGGACTGTAGAACGAGTTGAACCGACGCGCCAGCTCGCGCGTCAGCTCGACGTGCGCCGTCTGGTCCTGCCCTACTGGTACGAAGTTGGGCTGATAGACGAGTATGTCCGACGCCATGAGCACGGGGTAACCCAGGAATCCGTAGGTGGCGAGGTCCTTCTCGCGCAACTGCTCCTGCTGGTCCTTGTACGTGGGCACGCGCTCCAGCCAGCTCACCGGCGTAATCATGCTCAGCAGCAGATGCAGCTCGGCGTGCTGGGGCACGTGCGACTGCACGAAGATCGTGCATCTGGCCGGATCGAGTCCGGCGGAGAGAAAGTCCAGCACCACATCGAAGCTGTTCTGCTTGACCTGGCTGGGGTCGGCGTAGTCGGTGGTCAGGGCGTGGTAGTCCGCGATGAAGAAGTAGCACTCGTACTGGTGCTGCAGCTTCACCCAGTTGTAAAGCGCGCCCATGTAATTGCCCAGGTGCAGCTTGCCGGTGGGGCGCATGCCGCTGAGAACACGCGATACGGAGGTCGATGGATAGGGAAATGGCATGAAGTCTGAGTCCAATGTTAATGATACGAGAAAGTCCGCTCTAAAGAGTCAGGAGGACCTTGTCGAAGAGCGTCTGCAGCGGGTCCAGAAAGGTTCGGAAGATGAACCCGCCCGCCAGGAACATGAAAATAAACAGCATGAAGATGCCCATGCGGTCATAAATCTGAACCAGGCTGTAAGGCAGGAAGTGCCTCAAAACGTGGCTTCCATCAAGCGGAGGAAAGGGAATCAGATTGAAGACGAAGAGCAGAAGATTAATCAGGATGACAAAGTAAAGCAGGAGCGCGATGGGAAATAGAACGGAGAGGTTCTCGGTCGGCACTCCGGCAATGCGGGACGCTACCGCCATGGCGGAGATAACCGTGACGAACCCGCCATGCGTGGAGTGCTTGATGAGCAACAGCGCGATCAGCGCCGAGGCAGCCAGCAGCAGATTGCTGACGGGTCCGGCAAGCGTGAACAGAATGTCGTCGCGCTTGTAGTTCCTGAAGTTGCGCGGCGTCACCGGCGTGGGCTTGGCCCATCCGATCAGGGGCCAGTGATAGACCAGCGCCAGCAGCGGCATGAGCACGGAACCCAGCGGATCAAGGTGCTTCAAGGGATTCAGCGTGACGCGGCCCAGCATGCGTCCGGTTGGGTCTCCCAGCTTCCAGGCGGTCCAGGCATGGGCGCACTCGTGTACGGAAAAGGCGAGAACCAACGCCACGACCTGAAAGAGAATGAGGACAGCGTTCTGACTCATAGCTCAAGTTTACCGGAGCGCCGGTGCGTGATCCGGTTTCGGGTATTGTTAGGAATAGAAATGGCGGTGAAGTTCACAGCAGTGGTAACGGAGATTCAGCAGTTCGCCACGAACTCGGCTGGCGGGCAGGTGTGGCGGCTGGCGCTCGATCGAACCGGGTTCTCCGCAGGAGACCGGGGCGAACTGGAAGCCGTTGCGCCCAGCGGTGCTCGTCTGCGTATATGCGTGCTCGCAGTAGAGCCGGATGAAGCCGGAGAGGTCTGGCATCTGGTCGAGAAGCCTTTGTCGGTAGGAACGGAGATCACCGCCACGGTTGCCGGAAGGGATTGAGTTTGAGCCGGACGTCACTTGCTGATAAACTGGCACATATCGCAAGGACGTGAGCACGCGTCCGCTGTGGGGCTGTAGCTCAGTTGGGAGAGCGCCTCGTTCGCAACGAGGAGGTCGTCAGTTCGATCCTGATCAGCTCCACCAGAGACATATTCTTAAAAACGTTAAGGGGTATGGCTTCGGTCATACCCCTTAGCTTTTTGCCGGGGGACGGGATAAAGAATGCCGTACCGGCAGGGTCGTGGCGCTGCTTTGCGTTATTTCCACGAGTACTAGCTGTTAGACGTTCACGACGAAATCAGGATAGTCACCCGTTTCCTTGCCGACTCAATCACTCTGCTATCTGCAAGAAAGACGATCCGGTATGTACCGAAGTATTCATTCAGGAATTCCGTCCCAGCCACGTCTGTCCCAAACAGCTTGGAGTCTCTGCCAAACCTCGTCACTCATGCTATTTTTCCAGACACCTCCAAGCAACTTTGCAAAAGTGGGGTCTTGACGCGCCTTTGATTCGACCAACCCGATATATCTTTCGCCGTGTTTTGCCAACAGATCCTCCACAGGGCCTGCTGAAAGGACCTCTTGAATACGCGCCGACTGATCCTTCGCGTGAATAGTTTGAATCAACAGCCACAGTGTTTCAGGGTCGTGATATTCAAACTCGTACAAATCAGTCGCCCACGCAGTCTCCTCTCTTTCTGGTGACCCTTTTGGCGCGTACCAATAGCGA
>WQYS01000248.1 GCA_009781125.1 Acidobacteriaceae bacterium
CAGCTTCGCTGCGAACCAGGCCGTCGCCCGCCGCCAGCGTGTCCTTGAGATGCAGCGCTACGTCTTCCTCGCCTTCCATGGCCACGGCGATGCCGCCCTGCGCGTAGGCGGTGTTCGACTCCGACAGTTGCTCCTTGGTCGCGACCAGCACCCGGCCCGCCGCGGCCAGTTGAATCGCCGCGCTCAGCCCGGCGACGCCTGCGCCGATCACCAGAAAATCTTCGGTTGCCTCTTGTGCCGTCATGCCACTCCGTAGACCTCGAAGGTCTCTACTAATAGGATAAAAGTATTGTGCCTCTGATTCAGCTTAAGACTCCAAGTACCCGCTACAGTATTATGATCGGCCCCGGCCTGCTGGCGTCGCTGGCGCCGCGGCTGCGCAAGATCGCGGGCGGACGCGCGTATCGGCCCTTCATCGTCACCTCGCCAGAGATATGGGGCCTGTGGGGAACGACCGCGCTCCAGTCATTCCGCGAGCCGCCGACCGTGCTCTTCGTTCCCTCCGGCGAGCGGCACAAGCGGCTGCGTACGGTCGAGTCGCTCGCCGAGCAACTGGCCGCAGCAGGCGCGGACCGCGATGCTCTGCTGGTTGCTCTTGGTGGCGGAGTCGTCGGCGATATGGCGGGATTTCTTGCCGCGATTTATATGCGCGGCGTCTCCTATGTGCAGGTTCCCACGACTCTGCTGGCGCAGGTGGACTCCTCTGTCGGCGGCAAGACCGGAGTTAATCTAACAGCGGGGAAGAATCTGGCGGGAAGCTTTCATCATCCTCTCGCCGTGCTGGCCGATACTGGCGTGCTGGGCACGCTCCCGGCGACGGAGCTGCGCGCCGGATTGCAGGAGTCGATCAAGGCAGGAATTATCCGCGACGCCAAGCTCTTCCACTACCTTGAGCGCAACGCCGATGCCGTGCTCGCAGGCGATACCAAGGCGCTGACGCACGTGGTTGCTGCCAGCGTTCGCGTCAAGGCAGACGTGGTGGCGCAGGACGAGCACGAATCCGGCCTGCGCATGATCCTCAACTATGGACACACGCTCGGCCACGCCATCGAAGCCGCTACAGGCTATCGCAAGCTGCTGCACGGAGAGGCCGTCGGCTGGGGCAGCATCGCCGCCACCAGGCTTGGACTTCAACGCAGACTGATCTCCGCGCCCGTCGCCGACCGCATCATTAATCTGATCCTTCGCTACGGCCCGTTGACGCGCTTCAATGTGACTGCGGCAAAGCTGGCCGCACTCACGGCGAGCGATAAGAAAAATCGCAGCGGTACGCTGTCGTTCATCCTGCCTGCGGGAATCGGATCGGTGAAGATCGTGCGCGACATTACGCACGACGAACTACTGAGCGCAGCCGAATGGATGCTCGCGCTCATGCGCAAACAGCCGGGCGGGAGATGACGGAACCGAATCAGAATCGGCTTGAGCACGAGACCTCTCAGGGAGCACTGCCTGCCGGAGCGGACTCGGAGGCCATGGCAGCCGTTGGCGTGCAGCAGATGTTCGACTCCATCGCGCCCAGTTATGATCTGCTGAATCATTTGCTTTCGATGGGCTTGGATCGCTGGTGGTGGGCGCGTGCCGCCCGCAGCTTCCGCAACGTGCTGACCCGGCCAGATGCTCTGGTGCTGGATCTTTGCTGCGGCACCGGCGACATGACAATGGCGTTGGCGCGGCATCGTCCTCGTGGCGTTGGCGAGGCTCCTGTGCTGGCTGTTGACTTCTCTCGCGAGATGCTCGCGCGCGGGAAGAAGAAGTTTGCAGGCCGCAACATTATTGCGATGGAGGCCGACGCTATGAATCTGCCTCTGCCTTCGGCGTCGCTGGACCTGATTACCTGCGCTTACGGATTTCGCAATCTTGCCAACTACACAGATGGCCTTGCTGAACTCTATCGCGTGCTCGCTCCTGGTGGGCAGATTGGAATCCTGGAATGCAATCAGCCGGAAGGCCTCCGAGGAACGCTCTATGATCTGTACTTCAAGCGAATCCTGCCGAAGGTCGGCGGCGTTATCTCCGGCGATAGCCGCGCGTACCACTATCTTCCGGCATCGGTAGAGCGCTTCCCCCGCCCGCCGCGAATGCTGAATCTTATTCGTGAAGCCGGTTTTGCCGAAGCCAGTTGGACAGGTTATTTCTATGGCACGGCAGGGCTTTATCAAGCCGTAAAAAAATAGAACTCTGTAGCAGTCACAAATGACCGGGTGCCCCATCCTTCGTCCGCCGATGTGACTGCGGGTAACCAGTATCGTCCGGGCGGACGAAGGGTGGGAATGTAGACGGTCCGGCTCGCCATTGTTTCGGGTAGAAACGCGGTTGAATGGAGCATCCTGCTCTCCCACCCTTCGTCCACCAGAGAAGCATGGGACATCCGCGCGCTTTGCGGTGGACGAAGGATGGGGCACCCGAACTGTTGCGGCTGGCCAAAATCCGCAAGGCAGTGCAATGCCTTTCTTCTTCCGATAACATAGTAGTTCCATGCCATACGCAGCCGCTCCAGACGACGCCAGGCAAGCCCGTGCCACGAAGTTCGCGGCGGCGCTGTCGTCTACTCTGGCGGCGCTGGGGATCACGCTGCTGAAGCTGGCGACCGGCCTGTGGACTGGATCGCTGGGCATGTTGTCGGAGGCGGCCCACTCGGCCATCGATCTTGTGGCCTCGACCATGACGCTGTTCTCGGTGCGCGTCTCGGACCGGCCCGCCGACGAGGACCACAACTACGGTCATGGCAAGATCGAAAGCCTCTCGGCCTTCGTCGAAACCGGCCTGATGCTGGGGTCCAGCGTCCTGATCGTCACCGAGGCGGTGCGCAGGATCGTATTCAAGGAGCGTCTGGCGCTAACGTTTTCCATCGCTCCGTTCGTGGTGCTGCTGTTGTCGCTCCTGGTGGATTTCACGCGGTCGCGAAAGCTGGCGCGGGTCGCCGCCGAACACCGCAGCGACGCGCTCGAAGCCGATGCCCTGCACTTCCGCACCGACATGTGGGCGTCCTCAGCCGTGTTGATCGGTCTGGCCGCGACCTATGCGGGCGAGCACTGGCGGATTCCTGCGTTGCGCTATGCCGATCCGCTGGCTGGCATGGCCGTTGCCGGAGTGATTCTCTACATTACCTGGAAGCTGACGCGCAAGACTATCGACTCGCTGCTCGACGCCGCGCCGCGCGAGACCCGCGCCAGGATGAGCCGCGAGCTGACCCGTGACCTGGAGTCGATTGATGGCGTTCTCGCCGTCAGCCGCATCCGGACGCGCCGTGCAGGAGCGAATTACTTTGCCGATCTCACGCTGGAGCTGCCGCGCAGCCTGAGCTTTCAGCGCTCCGAGCAGATCACGATTGCCGCAACCGAAGCCGTGCGGCGGCACCTTCCCGATGCCGACGTGGTCGTTCACTCCATACCGACGGCAACGCTGGCCGAAAACGTTCACGACCGGATTCGCGCCGTGGCCTTGCGGCTGAATCTTCAGATTCACGATGTCGCGGTGCAGGCGCTGGGCCATGAACAGCTCCACGTCGAGCAGGACCTCGAGGTCGACGAGACCATGACCATGCGCCAGGCGCATGACGTGGTGACGCAGCTTGAGTCGGAGATCCAGAAAGAGATTCCCGAGATCACATCGATTCTGACCCACATCGAAAGCCTGCCTGCCACTATCGAAAAACCGGCATCGCTGGAGCGCAGCCGCGAGATCGAGACGCGGCTGCGGCGCGCGGCGTCGCGGTTCCCCGAGATTCTCGATATTCACGATGTCATCGTCATGAGGCTGGGGTCTACGGGGATTCATCTTCAAGTCAACTGCCATTGCACGCTGCCGGATGATCTCCCCATGGGACGCGTTCACAGCGTTATCACCGCACTCGAAAACGCTTTCCGTCTGGAGGTTCCCGAGGTGGACCGGCTGTTTATCCATCCGGAACCGGCCACGGACAACCGCCGCTGACAGAACATATCGATTAAGAATCGAAGTCTACGGACAAGATTTGCCTCATCTCACGGCACTGAGTGGTACTGTTTAAGACATACTCTGCAAGAAAACAAATGGGCGAAACTTTCTGGGGATGGTACGTCGTGTTCGCTTTAGCCTACATAGTGGGTCCTGCCGCACTCATATGGGGTTGGATACGCTTCATCAGGGAGCGGCCACAATCCTGGACCCTTTTCTCTGTTTTTTCATTTGTGGGGTTCGTGCTTGCTTCTTTGTCGGCACTCTACGGAATCTGGATAATCTTCTACGCTAGTTCAAACGGGTTCGGGACCGTTCCTTTACAGAACCGTGGTTACGCACCTGATTACGAGCTTTTCTATCGATGTGTCAAATATGGCGCAAGAGTGTCTCTCGCAGCGCTACTGTTTGCACTGATTGGTGTTTGGCGTAAAGGCACCGTCCGTTGGCAATCCCTCATAAGCGCGATTGGTACATTTGCTTTTTGGGTAGTTGCAACGACTTGGCCTTGATCCAGAGAAACACATTGATAAGATAAGTGCGGGATGAGACGCTTCTTCAATCTGCTTCTGGGCGCGATGGCTATGCTTGCGGTCGCGCTGCTCTCGGCGTTTCTCTCGATGCGGCTGGCGATTCATGGCCGCGAGGTGAAGGTTCCTGACCTCAC
>WQYS01000249.1 GCA_009781125.1 Acidobacteriaceae bacterium
CAAGTTCCAAGCCAAGCTATATCACCAGCGAAAACGGTTGGAACAAGCCCCAAAGCGCAGAGGTCTGCGGCAACTGTCATCGATGGACGCTCGCGGCCTGGAACCATTCGCGGCATGCCCGCTCCTATGACAGCGATTCGTTCCGAGAGTCCCTGCAAAGGGCAAAGGTGGATTTGGGCACGGAAGCGCAGCAATCCTGCTTGCACTGTCACGCGCCGTTGGCTCAGTTAGATAACGATCCAGACTTCCAGCTCAAAGTGACATGGGAAGGCGTGACCTGCGATTACTGCCATTCAATTCGGGCAATTTCGCAGACTTCAGACAACGCCGAGGCAACCTGTAAATTTAATTCTGCGAAATCCAGCCCAACCTGGGCGACGCCCGACCCACACCATGGTGCTGTTCCGGTCGATGTTTTTAACAAGTCGGAATTTTGCGCGCTTTGCCACCAATATCAAAACAAGCTTGGTTATCAGCCCATTACGACCTTTGCTGAGTGGAAAGCCAGCCGATACGCTAAGGAAGGTCGGCAGTGTCAGTACTGTCACATGTCATTGACGAAGTACGGCCCAATGGAACAACGCCTGAATCCGAGAGTGATGGACGCGGAATGGCATGATCACAACTGCGGAACCTGTCACGCTGTGCACGTAGTCGATGGTGTAAAGAGTCGTGATCTCCCTCCAGGCATCATGACCAAGCCAGAATTCAAGCAGTTGAAGTGGCATGGTCTGGATGGCGAAGAAGGTATTGAACACTTGGCAAACGCACTCAGCGCGGAACTTA
Source organism: Acidobacteriaceae bacterium (assembly GCA_009781125.1). The sequence goes on from WQYS01000249.1 coordinate 787, forward strand.
CCACTGCGCGGGAAGGCGGCAAGTTGCGGGTCATTGTTGCCGTTACTAACACTGCTGCCGGCCATTCTCTGCCCACTGGGTCGCCGATGCGGCGATTGGTTCTGGAAGTCCACGCCGACACGGACAGCGGCAAGCATTTTTCCGCTGAACGCATCTATCGCAAACTCGTGGGGGATGCGGAGGGCAAGCCGCTTGATAAGGAATACATGGTTATCGTCCGCGGCGCAAAGACCCTTGAGGATACGCGGCTGGTGCCAGATGAAAGACGCACGGAAACGTTTGAGTTTGACATTCCTCCGGGAAGCGCCACCCAAGTCAAGGCTGTCTTCTCGTTCTCCACTCTTTCCTCTACTACCGATAGCAAGGTCCAATTGGAGAAGCGCGTCGCGTTTCTTACGCTCGACAAGCAGGTGCCATAGACCTGGAAAACCGGAAGATTAAGTCTTTTTGCAGGGAGTACCAAAGCGGGTGCTATCAAGCTGGATACGCAACCGCCGGGAAGTTGGGATCAGACCCTCCCTGGACAGAGATAATCAAGAACGTGGATACGCCGATTGAATCGGGGAACACGCGCTTGCTCGGGGAGTACATGACCTGGCTTCGCGTGGAGAAAGGCTTGAGACCCGCAAGCTGCGAGGCCTATCGCCGCGATCTGGAGTAGTTTGCCGAGTACCTGGAACGCGGCAACGGTTTGCTGGCGTCGGCAGCTGGAGCCGATCTGAGCAGCTTCCTTGAAGAGCTGCGCAGCAACCGGGTGGACTCGCGTTCGATTGCCCGCAAGCTGAGCTGTCTGCGCGGATTCTACCGCTGGCTGCTGCTGGATAAGCGCATCACAGCCGATCCAACCGCAAACATCGAAAGCCCGGCAGGGTGGAAGATTCTGCCCAAGAGTTTGGCGGAGAGCGAGGTCGCGGAGATGCTCGATCGCGCCGGAGCCGCCGCGCGCGCCGAGGACGCCGACGGGCTGGCTCTGCGCGATCACGCCATTCTGGAGCTGTTGTACGGTGGCGGCCTGCGCGTGGGAGAGATATGCGCTCTGCGCGAGGAGGACGTGCATCTGGACACGGCTCGCGTGCAGGTAAGAGGAAAAGGCAACAAGGAGAGGATCGTCCCCCTGGGCCGCAGCGCGATGGAGGCTCTCGAACGTTATCTGAAGATGGGACGGACAGCGTTGCTTGCGGGGCCGCGCGCTCATGCGTTGTTTCTCTCCGTGCGCGGCAAGGCGCTGACGCGGCAGTGGGTCTGGGAGATGGTGCGGTCCGCCGACCGCAGCGCGTCTCCGCACAAGCTGCGGCATAGCTGCGCCACGCACATGGTCGAGCATGGAGCCGATCTGCGGACCGTGCAGATGCTGCTCGGCCACGCCGACATTGCAACCACTCAGGTCTACACGCACGTGGCGCTGGGGCGGCTGAAACAGGTACATAGGACGCATCATCCGCGAGGAACCAAAAAGCATGTGATGAGCGTCAGAGATTCACCGGATTCATTGGACCAGCATGAACAACTTGACCTCCGAGACAAACGAGTTTCATGAACTGGCCGAGCGCTTTCTGGCGATGCTCACCAACGAGCGCGGCGCGTCGGAACACACGGTGCGCGCCTACGTGCGCGAGGTGCACAACTTTGCCGCGTATCTGGCCGAGACGCTGGATCGCGAAGCCGGAGTCCGCGCCGTAGAGCATCTGCATATACGGGCCTACATGGGCGTGCTCGACGAGCACGGGCTGACCAAGGCCAGCTCGGCGCGGGCGCTGGCGGCCATACGAAGCTGGTTCAAGTGGCTGGTCAGGGAAGGCCTGATCGAGCAGAATCCGGCGCTGCTGGTGCGCACTCCGAAGCTGCCTAAGCATCTGCCGCGAGTTCCCAGCGTGGAAGAGGTGAACCGCGTCCTGGATTCGTTAGACTCGCAGGAGGCTCGCGGCGAGCAGGCGAAGCCTGCTGCTCCCGAGGTAGCCGCGTGGCCGGAGCGGGACCGGGTCATCTTCGAGCTGCTCTACGGCTGCGGCATTCGCAACTCTGAGCTGGTGGGGCTGGACATGGGCAGCGTGAAGTGGCGCGATGACGTTATCCTGGTGCGCGGAAAAGGGCGGAAGGAGAGGCTGGTTCCGCTGGGCGAAGAGGCAGTCTCGGCGCTGAGTGAGTATCTTCCCAGGCGCGAGGCGAAGCTGAAAGCTGCCGGAAAGGGCGGTCTGGTGCAGAGCGGGCCGCTGATGGTGAATCTTCGCGCGCTCGGCAGTTGCAGGCTTACGACGCGAAGCGTGGGGCGCATCGTGAAGTCCATAGCTTTGAGCCGCGGACTGCCTGCTGACGTGCATCCGCACACCCTGCGGCATGCCTTCGGAACGCACATGCTGGAGGAGGGAGCCGACCTGCGCGCCATCCAGGAGATGCTGGGGCACGAGCGCCTGTCTACTACGCAGCGGTACACGCAGCTTACCGTGGGACAGATAGAAAAGGTGTACGACGCGACCCATCCCCGGGCGAAATGATGTTCCGTAGATTCCCCCAGGATGGAACTGATTTCCCAAACCAAGCGAAAACATATGCATGTTGGGACACGGTTCATCCGTTGCCTCACAAATTGTGCATATCTACAACTGGATAAAGAATCTTTCAGTTGCAGGCCTGTTTGGAGCGGATGCCGCTAAAGTAACGTTGGCCATGGGATTGCGGGCTATACAGCCAAGTCCAGCAAGCCCGCATGGTACGGGCACGACGAAGGACTGCGGGCTCTCGTTGGATATTCTTCCCCATCGGAGCACAAACAATGTTCAAACGGACCGTCTTCCTGGTGGCCTGCATAGCCCTCCTTGGCCACGCGCGCGCAACCTTTGCGGATACGATCGTTGATCCGACAACCGGCTCCACTTATACGTTGACCTATACAGCCATCTCTCCAACCTCGGCCAACGTGCAACTGATCGTTGATACGACAACCACTACGCTAAGCGCCTCTGACTTCCTGAATGCTGTTTCGCTGAAGCTGACTTCGCAGTCTTCCGGCATCGGCTCCGTGACGCTCAACTCCGTTACTCAGCAGCCGAGTACGCCGATTACGTCGTTCCTGGCTCCGGTCAATGGCGGAATCAATGCCAATGGATGCAGCGGCACGGGCAATGGCTTCTTCTGCGATGCCAACTCGTCCACGACTGGCGTGGCCATTGGCGGGACAAATGATGTGTACACCTTCGACTGGACCGTGGACACAACCGCGGCAAACCTGCTCGCTCTGGGCACGGATGCCGCAGATATCAAAGCGCTCTATGTAACCTCGACCGGCAAGCAGAATGGAATTACCTCGCAGGGCATCACGCTGACTCCGGGAACGACCACTACCGGCGGAAATCCTCCTCCGGTGCCCGAACCGGCCAGCATCCTCATGCTGGGAACAGGGCTGGTCAGCCTGGCCGAAGCCATTCGCAGAAAATACCGCGCGTGCGTGTAAGCCGGTCCGCGAATAGGAAGAACAAGGGAGACAGGAACCCTTGCGGGGCGCAGGGGTTTCTGTGTCTTACAGGGCCATCGCAGGAAAGATTTTCACGCTTTCCGGCAGGATCATTGCTTCCTATGCAATGATCCGGGGTTATTCAGTTGTCAAAGATCCGAGATCGCGTCCTATGTTTACCTATTCGACCCTGCGAAGATGTTCCGATTGCGTCTGGGACGCGAGTATGCTTTTTAGGCGTACCCCTATGTGCCACGACTTCCCGCAGGTAGCTGGTGCGCAAGATTGACTCTCCCATAACTTCCTTACGTGGCCCCCCCGCTGAGAAATGGTTAGCCCCG
>WQYS01000250.1 GCA_009781125.1 Acidobacteriaceae bacterium
ACCGAGTCGAAACCGGCGCGCTCCTTTGGACGCGCCGGAACCCTGCGCTTCGACTTCCGCTCCATAACCCTGCCCGGCGGAGATTCCCGGCGCGTTCAATCCTCTCTCGTGGAAGCGGACTCGAATACAAACGCCGATCTGTCTCTGTCGTCGGAGAACAAGGTAAAGCCCCACCCCCAGGACAAGATCGTCATACCCGTGCTGATGGGCATCCTGGCGACGAGTGCGCTCGACGAAGATGCCGGTGATAGCATGCTCGGAAAAGACCTTGTCTCATCCAATGGCCTGGGGATGATTACGCGCATCGTAGCCGCCACCGGAGGTTCGCCGCACTTCGCCGTGGGCGTCGGAGCCTATGGAACCGCGATCGCAGTCTATCGCCGCTGGCTGCGGCATGGGCGCGATGTAGTCTTCACGAAAAACACCCGCATCGTTCTCGAAGCCACTCCGCGCAGCAACACCGTGCTCAAGCCTGCGAGGCCGTGAGCCTGTGGCGGGTGGCGGAGAACTGCGCTCCGGCAAGCAGCAGCAGGCCGGAGAGGAAGGCCCACATCATCAGGCCCACGGAGATATAAAACGGCCCGTAGATGCTCTGGAAGTCCAGCAGCGGCAGTGCCAGCATGTAGAGGAGCTTGGCCACCTCCCACAGCACGCCGACGATGATTGCCGTCGGCAGCACGGCGCGCACCGGAACCCGGCAGTAGGGGAGAATCCAATAAATCAGGAAGAACAGAAAAACGCTGGCAAACAGAGCGCAGGTCTTCATAACCCAGAAGTGCGCAAACGAGAAGAACATATTCTGGGTGTGGCCAAAGAAGAGCCATGCCAGCGCGGCGTCGGCCTTCGACGTAAGCACGACCGGCAGCATCGCCAGCAATCCGACGCTGAAGGCCAGGCCCAGCGAAATGATCTGGTTGTGAATGTAGTTGCGATTCTTCTTTACTCCCCAGACGTTGTTCAGAGCCACTTCGAGCGGAAGAAACACGCCCGTAGACGTAACCAGCAGCATGAACAGCGAGAAGATCTGCGCTCCCTTGCGCGGATGCGCCAGCAACTGCATGTTGCGCATCACGAACTCCTGTCCGGTGGGCAGAAAGCTCTTCAGCATCTCGGCGACCAGCGACTCCATGGCGCTGGAGTGGAAGAGGCTCCGGGTTACGGTGAGCAGCAGAACGATAAACGGAAACAGCGATAACACCACGTTGGCCGCCACGCTGAAGGCGAACGTATGCACCTCGGTGCGCATCAGAAAGCGAGCCAGCTCGCGAACCCAGGAGATGCGACCGCCGGAGACATCCGGCTGACTCTTCTGATTGAGAGGTTCTTCCAGGAGATTTGCTGTCGCTTCTTCTACCTCGTGCGTGGCCTGCATGATCTACTTCCCCAGTGATTACTGCGTCAGTTGTGGCGCAGTGGTTGCGGTCTCTACCTCTTCGTAGCCTTCATCCCGGCGTTGCGCCGGCTGGCGCGAGAAGCGTCCGAGCATTGTCTTCAGGATGACGTACAGAACCGGAATAAAGAAAAGATTGAGAATCGTTGAGAGCGTCATGCCGCCGATGATGGCTGTGCCTACCGAGTGGCGGCCAATCGCGCCCGCTCCCGTCGCGAAGTAGAGCGGAGTCACGCCGAGAATGAAGGCAATCGAGGTCATCAGGATGGGGCGCAGGCGCAGCTCGGCTGCCTCGATGGCGGCATCAGTGATGGTTCGTCCCTTCTCGCGGAGCTGCTCGGCGAACTCGACGATCAGAATGGAGTTTTTCGCTGACAGACCTATCAGCATGACCAGTCCTATCTGCACGTAGATGTCGTCGCTGATCCCCCGCAGCGAAACCAGTCCGAGCGCTCCCAGTACCGCCGTGGGCACGGCCAGCAGAATGATGAACGGCAGAGCGAAGCTCTCATACTGCGCCGAGAGCGTCAGGTAGACGACCAGCAGGCCCAGGCCGAAGATCAGCGTCACCTTGCCCGCCGATTCGATCTCTTCCAGAGCCAGTCCGGTCCAGGCATACATCATGCCGGGCATCTTGTTCTTCTCAAAAAGCTGCTGCATCTTTTCAAGACCCTGACCTGTGCTCAGTCCCGGCGCTGCCGAGCCGTCGATCTCAGCCGAGCGGAACATGTTGTAGTGGTTAATCACCTGCGGACCGGAGGTCTGCTCAATCGTCACCAGATTGTCGAGCGGAATCATCTGCCCGGTAGTGTCGGAGCGGACATAGTATTGGCGCATGTCCTGAGTGCTGCGGCGGGCTCCGGCGTCGGCCTGCACGAAGACGCGGTAGGAGCGGTTATTGAAGTCGAAATCGTTCACATAGCTCGAACCCATGAAGGTGCTCAAAGCAGCCGCAACCTGGCTGAAGGAGACACCCATGGTCTTGGCCTTCTCGCGGTCGATGCTGATGAGAACCTGTGGATCGTTGGCGGTGAAGTTGGTGTTCAGGCCGGTGACTCCGGAGCCGGGCTTGCGGCCCGCCGCTACCAGCTTGTGCGCCACGGTATCGATGTCGGCGAAGGTATTGCGCCCGCCGTCCTGAAGGATGAACTGGAACCCGCCTACTGCGCCGAGTCCGCTGACGGCGGGAGGCTCGGTGGCGAAGGCGATGCCTCCCGGCACGGCCATCAGCCTGGGAAAGACGCTGGCGACGATGGAGCGCACCGAGTACTGCGGCCCCATCTTCGCTCGCTCCTTAATGGACTTGAGCGGAACGAAGATAAATCCCTGGTTGGGCGAGGTTCCGGTAAAGGTCGCGCCCGAGATGGAGAAGGTTCCGAAGACGCCCTTATTCTCACGCACCAGCGCTGTGGCGCGGTCCATGAAGTCGGTCGTGTAGCTGAGCGATGCGCCCGGCGGCGTCTGCACCAGAATCATGAAGTAGGACTGGTCCTCCTGCGGGATGAAGGCCGTGGGAACATGGTTGTACATGTAGATGGTGGCTCCCAGCGCCGCAAAGAAGAGGATCAGCATGGCGTAGCGAATCTTCACCACGTAGGTGACGGCCTTGGCGTAGGTCTTGATGATCCATCGGATCAGCCGTTCGACGGGATTGAGAATCAGCCCCATCAGTCCGTGGTGCTCCATCTCGGAGCGCAGAAAGAGCGCGGCCAGCGCGGGCGAAAGCGTCAGCGCATTGAAGGCGGAGATGGCTATCGAAAACGCGATCGTCAGCGAGAACTGGCGGTAAAGAATTCCCGTGGTTCCGGGAAAGAAGCTGACCGGTACGAAGACCGAGATCAGCACCAGCGAGGTGGCGATGACGGCGCTGGTCACCTCGGCCATGGCGCGCGAGGTGGCGGCGTGGCTGTCGCTGTGCTCCTTCTCGATGTGACGCTGCACGTTTTCGATGACGACGATGGCGTCGTCCACCACCAGGCCCGTCGCCAACGTGATCCCGAACAGGGTGAGCGCATTAATCGAGAAGCCGAAGATCTTGATAAAGGCGAAAGTTCCGATCAGCGAGACGGGAATCGTAACCGCCGGAATGATGGTTGCACGCCAGTCCTGCAGGAAGAGGAAGATGACGAGAATAACGATTAAGACAGCTTCGCCGATGGTGGTCACGACCTCGCGGATCGATTCGCCGATGACCGTCGTGGTATCGACCGAAACCTCTCCCTTCAGCCCCGGCGGGAAGGATTTTTCCAGCTCGTGAAATTCGGCAACGCAGCGCCGCTGCACGTCGAGCGCGTTGGCGTTGGAGAGCTGGCGGATGCCGATGCCGATGCCCTCGCCGCCGGAGAACTTCAGGGTTTCGCTGTAGTCTTCGGCTCCAAGCTCGGCGTGGCCGACGTCCTTCAGAAGGACAAGGCCGTTGGCCGTAGTGCTGTTCTTGATAACGATGTCGTTGAACTGCTTCGGGTCGGTGAAGCGTCCGGTGGCGCGGACGGCCATCTGAAAGTGTTGCGTGGGGTCGGACGGCTCCTGCCCTAGCTGACCGGCGGGAACCTCGACGTTCTGCTCGGCCAGCGCGTTGGTGACGTCCAGCGCAGTGAGCCCGCGAGCGGCCAGGCGATTGGGGTCGAGCCAGAGCCGCATCGCATACTTGCGCTCGCCGAAGATGTTCACCGTGTCCACGCCGGGCACGCGCGCCAGAGCGTTGGCTACATATACGTCCAGATAGTTAGAGATGAACGAGGACGACAGCGAGTGGTCCGGCGAAAAGAAGGCCAGAGCCATCACAAAGTTCGGATTCGACTTGGTGATGGTGATGCCGGTGTTGTTGACGACTGCAGGCAGACGTCCCTGCACCGCCGCAATGCGGTTCTGCACGTCGACGGCGGCGATGTCGAGATTGTAGTCCGGCACGAAGGTGATGGTAATCATCGAAGTGCCGTTGTTGGAGCTGCTCGACGTCATGTAGCGCATGCCCTCGACGCCGTTGATGGCCTGTTCGAGTATGATCGTCACCGCCGATTCGACGTCCTTGGCGTTGGCTCCGATGAACTGGCAGGAGACGTTGACCGTCGGCGGAATCAGCCGCGGATAGAGCGCCACCGGCAGCGTCGGTATGCAGACGGCTCCGGCAAGAATAATCAGCAGAGCGCAGACCGTGGCAAAGATG
>WQYS01000251.1 GCA_009781125.1 Acidobacteriaceae bacterium
CCAAGATGGATGGCTCCGTTGGCATACGGAGGGCCGTCGTGGAGAATGTATTTGGGCGCTCCGGCGCGGGCGCGGCGAATCTCGGCGTAGAGGTCCATCTGCTGCCATCTGGCCAGACGGAGCGGCTCGTTCACCGGCAGGCTGGCCTTCATGGAGAAGGAGGTCTCGGGCAGGTTGAGCGTTGACTTGAGCGGCTTGGCTTCGGACATGGTGTCGCTGGTCTTGTTAGTTACCGGCATTCTTTCCTCGCGGGGATGTGGAGGCAGCAGCAGCGCCAGACTTTAATTGTATCTGGGGAGAACTCTTTGAGGCTTCAGGGAGACATTCACAGGGGATTCTGCGTCCAATAAGAGATGTTGATGTCGGTTGGCCCGATGGTTCACCGGACCCGCCGGGCATAACATGATGAATCTTTAGTAGAATACTTCTTGGAGCCAGAAGCCTTGCGTCGCTCAATGCGATGTGACTAGGACCCGGCGGAAGACTGGGAACAAACAGAAGACCGGGAACGTAGTGAGTGACGCGCGATTCTCGACCAGAGAGGCAGCGAGCAGATCTCCGCTGCAAGGCAGAACAGCTTATGGCGAATATGGTGTTGATACCCCCACCGACAAGGGATCCTAGACAATACGCCGATTCGGCGAGCAGCGCGCCGCAACTGCGCGCCACCGACGCGGCTCCCAAGCTCAACGAAGAGACCGAAGGCTCCATGTGGGCGTCGCTGGTGGCTAACCTGCGCGACGCCTTCAATCCGGTCAAACAGGCTCCGCTGAAGCTGGAGTCCACGCCTGCGGAAAACGATCTGATCTATGAGGAAGAGGGTCTCTTCCAGTCTCTGTGGGGCAGCATCCGCGATGTCTTCTTCCCCAAGAAGCTGCCGCCGCTGGTCCTTGAATCAAAGCCCGTCGCGGTCGTAGACCGGATGAAGTTCAGGCGAAGCCCCGTCTCGACGGCGCTCGCTGTGGTGATTCACGGGTTGGCGATCCTGCTGATCGCGGCTCTGCTGGTCAACCACGTCATCGAAAAGAAGAAGAATACAGTTGTGATCGCGGTCGATACGATTCCTCCGATGGCTCCGCCAAAGGCGGCGCAGATGGGCGGAGGCGGCGGTCAGCACGGACCTACTCCCGTGAGCCACGGTTCGCCGCCGAAGTTTGACCCGCAACCGCTGGTTCCGCCCAAAGCTCCTCCGCTGGAGCCGCCGAAGATTCACATCGAACCGGCGGTCGATGTCCAGAAGGACGTCAAGATGGATCGCAGCCTTCCTAACATCGGGGTGGCAAATTCGCCGTTAGTTGGGCTTTCGCCAGGCAATGGCAGCGGCGGAGGCCTGGGTTCGGGAAACGGGAACGGCATTGGACCGGGTTCCGGCGGAAACATGGGCGGCGGCCCGAGACGTATTGGCGGCGGTGTTTCTGCACCCGAATTGATCTATAAGGTTGAACCCGAGTTCTCCGAAGAGGCCCGCAAAGCCAAGTTCGCCGGTCTCGTGCTGGTGGGCCTGTGGGTCGATGCCAACGGGCTACCCAGCCATGTGCATATCGTTCGTGGCGTGGGCATGGGATTAGATGAAAAAGCCGTTGAGGCTGTAAAACAGTACAAATTCAAGCCAGGCATGGAAAACGGCAAACCCGTGATCACTGCAGTGAACGTCGAGGTTAATTTCCAGATTTTCTAGTACTTGTTCGCGTAAATCATCGTTATTACAGGGCTGTCATTTTTAGCACTCCCTTATAACGCCGTCATCCTGAGCGAAGCGAAGGACCCCCGCATTTCGCTTGAAGTGTCAAATAATTTTCACTGGAAATGTTAACTTCTAAACGGTTTTGCCTTTCCTGAAGCCCGACTTGGCTAGGGAGAAAAATGCGGGGGTCCTTCGCTTCGCTCAGGATGACGGCTTCAAAATGTAATCACGCTTACTTATGCACGTAAGCACTAGCCGGGTTCACGCCGGAGCGAGCACGGCAGCAAAGGTAAGGTGCTCGGCGGAGCTGCCGGTTCGCTGCTTCCAGGCGAGAAAAAGGGTGCCGTAGCTATCCGTGAGGCACGCAGCCGGATCGACGCCCAGAGCGGCAACCATGCGGTCGATCCATGCCGGAGGCCCCTCCAACTCCGCATAGATACCTATGGGAGTCTCATCCAGAACCAGGTGCGGCACCGTACCCGTGTCAGCGTCGAAGGCCGACCACTCGGTGCGGTACTTCTCATAGACAAAGACCGGGATCAAGCCAAGCTGCTCGAAGATCAGCCCGATGGCTTCGCCGTCCGCGACCGCCGTCTCGGTCTCGATGCGCACCTTGTAGCGGCTCTCCGAATCGGGCTGCCCGTTGGCGCGCTTATGCGTGACAGTCCATGTCTCTCCATACCTGCGGACGCGAAGAATCTCGTGCCTGCCGCGAAGATCGCGCGCGGGGGTGTCGTACAGAGTGTTGTGCTCGAACGAGCGCGGCGTTACAAGCTGAAAGCCAAGACCGGAGAGACGAGATTCCAGAGCGGCCGCATCGGAGACTGGGAACTTGAGTTCGATCTCGGCTTGTTGCATAGCAGAAGTATACGGCTCGCGGGCAGTCAGGCGCGGACAACGTTAAGATAAAAGCATGTCCGCAAAAAAAACGGAGCGCTTGACAGGCACGAGCGGAGTAAGCCGCGCTGCGGAGATTCTGCGCCATGGCGGGACGGTCGCGTTCCCCACCGAAACGGTCTACGGCCTGGGCGCAAACGCGCTTGATGCGACTGCAGTTGAAAAAATCTTCGCGGCCAAGGAGCGTCCCGGCTGGGACCCGGTCATCGTGCATGTTGCCGACGAGGCGATGCTCCGCAGGGCGGCAGAAGTCCCTGATTCCATGACGGAAGTCGTGGCGGCGCTGAAGACAGCGTTCTGGCCGGGACCGTTGACCCTGCTGCTGCCTCGAACCTCCGAGGTTCCGGATGTGGTTACGGCAGGACGTCGGCTGGTAGGCGTGCGTATGCCTGCGCATCCGTTGGCGCTGGAACTGATCCGTCAGGCAGGAGTGCCGGTAGCGGCTCCCAGCGCGAACCGCTTTGGCCGCACCAGCCCGACCACCGCAGCCCACGTTCTCGAAGACCTGGACGGGCGGATCGACGCTGTGCTCGACGGCGGACCTACCAGCGTCGGCGTGGAATCGACCGTCATTGGCCCGGATGAGAGCCGTCCGGGATGCTTGATTCAGTACAGGCCCGGCGGCGTGTCGCTGGAGAGGCTCGTCACCGTATGCGGTCAAGGCATGGTTACGTCCTACGTGCCGGACCCCTCCTCTTCGGCAAGTCCGCAAAGCCTGCCTTCGCCGGGAGTCGGCATTCGCCACTACGCTCCGCGGGCGAAGCTGGTGCTGGTCTCCGGTATTTCACAACCCGTCGAAGATGGATTAGCCGCCGCAGTCAACGCATTCGACGGAGCTAACGAAATCATCGGAGTGCTGCTACCCGATGGCTGGAATGCTTCCCGAGCATCACTGATCTATCGCTGGGGTCCGTGGCGCGACACGGAGACTCTGGCACGGCGACTGTTTGCCGGTCTGCGCCAACTGGATGAGAACGGGGCGACGGTCATCGTCTGTCCTGTCCCCGAGACAGGCGGAATCGGCGAGGCGATTCGCGACCGGCTGGCCAAGGCTGCACAGAAGAAACCTTAAAGCATCTCAATACTTGCAGTAGAGTTGATCCATCCTTTGAAATCGTCATCCTGAGCGAAGCGAAGGACCCCCGTATTTTTCTTCCTTGCCAAATAAGTCTTCAGGAAAGGCAGGCCCGCTTAGAAGATAACGTTTTCCACGAGGATTCATTGCCGCTCCAGGCTGAAATGCGGGGGGCCTTCGCTTCGCTCAGGATGACGGCATCATGGGGAACCGGCCCTACGATAAATATCAAATTGTCTCAACGAGCGTCGGCAAGCTGTGCAGCATAGGCATCCAGTGAGAGCGAGCGCAGCAGATTGCGGCGCATTCCGGCCTGCACCTGGTCCAAGCCGCGCGAAGCCTGCTCGATCCACTGGAACGAAACTGACTGAGCGATTCGCTCCAGCTCGCTGCGCATGTCGGTGTTGCGAACCAGCTCCGGCGTGCCTGACTGAATCAGAAGAAAATCCTCCAGCAGCAGCGCCGCCGTGCGCAGAAGGTCGGTGGTCTTCTGCTGGCCGTCGGCTCCGCCGCGATAGGTCTCGGTCATCTTGAAGAGCGCGGTGTGGTCGGCGTCGGCCATCGCAGAGCGGATCAGCGCCAGAGCGTCGGCACGCGCAGCCGTATAGGCGGCAAGATCGAAGCCCAGCGCGCGGCCCACGCCTCCCTGCGAGAGACGCGCAATCATAGATCGCTGGCTAGCAGGCACGTCGGGACGGCGCTCGGCGAGCAGCGTCTCAATCTCTTCGACCGGAATAGCTCCCAGGCGAACCAGAGCGCAGCGCGAGCGGATGGTCGGCAGCAGCTCGCCGGGGTTCTCGGCGAGGATGAAGATATGCACCGTGGCGGGCGGCTCCTCCAGCACCTTGAGCAGCGAGTTGGCCGCCTCCTTCATCATGTTCGTCGAGGTGAGAAGGAA
>WQYS01000252.1 GCA_009781125.1 Acidobacteriaceae bacterium
ATGCGCAGCGCGGCAATGTACATCTTGCACTGTCCGAGAATCTGCGCGTCGGTCAGGTCGGTCTCTTCGTTCGGCCCAGTGACGAACTTGACGCCAGCGGCGTCGAGCCAGGCGCGGATCTTCAGCGCTTCGGCGTCGGTGACCTCGCGCATGGCCGCCACCAGAGCCGACTGGTTCAGCCGCTCCTTGAAGACTCCCGCCGGATACATGAGGTTCTCTTCGATGATGGCGTTCGACATGCCCATGCAGCCCTCGTCGAAGACACCGAGGATGGCCTTGCGCGCTTTCAGCGCCTTGGCCAGCGCCTGACCCAGCTCGCGCTCCTCGGCCGGCAGCTTGGCCACGTCGAGCGGACGCACATGGCTCAGGTCGTGGTCCACGCGATGCTCCTTCATCCACTGGCGCAGGCCCTTGAGGAAGAACTCGTCGGTGAAGTCCTTGCTCCACAGCGTGCTGAACTTCTTACCGGCTTTATGCATGCAGCCGTTGATGTTCAACATGCCCACCAGGCCCGGCCACTGGCCCGACCAGTTGGCCACGGTAAGGATCGGCCCGCGATGGCTCAGCAGGCCCGGCAGCAGATGATTGCTGTACTGCCATACTGCCTCGGCCACCACCAGCGGAGCGTCGGGGTGGATGGTGGCGAAGACGTCCATGCCCATGCGCTGGCTGTTGATGAAGCCGTGCTTCAGCTTGGGATCATACGGATGCGCGCGGCGCAGGGTGTAGCCCTCGGCCTTGAAGGCCGCAACCAGCATCTCTTCCATCTGCGACTGCGCCGGCCAGCACATCTCGTTGGCCGACTGGCGCAGGTCGCCGCTGGCAACCAGTAGAACTTCCTTCGCTCCCACCGGGGCAGGAGCGGCTATTTCAGGTACGGCGTAGTTTTTCATGAACTGACTCCTCTATTTTTTCCGGCGGTCGGGCCGGGAACTCGAAGGCTATGATCTTCACTCACAGCCGTGTTGCGTAACTCAATTCGTGGCCAGGGGTAGAGCGGATCCTGGTCGAGGTACATGTAAGTACATCCGTGCGTAATATCGTAATCGTTAACTGGCGTCTGCCTGTCATGTGCGTAGAAGCTGTTCGTGCCAAGCTAGATCACGGGATTATGTATATAGTACACTCTTCGCCCCTTGCCATTCTGGAGCGAAGCGACGGAATCTGCTTCTTGCCCGGAACGGCACAAACGCCCGGGTGCCCCATCCTTCGTCCGCCGATTCAGGCACGGGTATCCCATGTCTTCCAGGCGGACGAAGGGTGGGAATCGAAGATGCTCAACCAACCATGTTTTTCTGTCCGAAGCAGCGGCGAGTTGAGTCTTATACATTCCCACCCTTCGCCCGAATGAACTTCATCGGACTCCAGAGGCTGTATCGGCGGGCGAAGGATGGGGCACCCGGGCGTTTGTGGCGGGCCTTAATCCTAACTGCTGACCCTGACAATCGAATGGATTTGCAGGTCCGGAAGCTCGCCGCTCCACTCGCCTGCTGCGTACTTGCCGGTGAGCACTCTGCCTTCCGGTTCGAGAACTACCTTCGACGGCGGCTTCGGCAGCCTGATGCGCAGGCGAATGGGGCCTGTGTGAGGAACTGCGCCGCTCTGATGAACTTCATCGTTTACGGCAGCGCCCTCCAGGTTAATCAGATGAACCAGCGTCTGGCCATCCTTCCGCCGCAGCACGATCTCCAGATCCGGATGGTCTCCTTCAAGCTGGACCATCGGCGTAAACAGAGGCTTCAGCAGAGTGCGCGCCAACGAGCGGTAGATGTGCGAGGTGTTGGTCGCATAGAGCGAGGTCATGGGCCCCGGACATACCACCGCCGAACCCTTGCCGTGACTGACGGCGGCGGCAATCGGCACGCCGTCCTTGCGCGTGTCGGTTGAGCCGTAGCCATAGGCGGCAATCCCGGGCTGCGCGGCGTCAAACTCCATCCACTTGCCCGCAATCCTCGCAAAGCCGAACTCATCGGCCACAAGGTAAGCGCGGTGGCTTGCCTGGCCCTTCAATCGCAGGTCCAGACGAGAGGAAAAGAGCGATGCGTTTTCGGCGCCGAAGACCACCAGCCTGCCGCCGTTGCTGACGTAGCTGGCCAGCGTATCGGCAACCTCATCGCCGATGTCCTGCCAGTCGGGAACGACGATCAGCGGATACGCTGCCGCGCTCTCGGCCATCTTCCAGTCCGGAATAAGATCGACGGAGTAGCCGCAGGAGAGCAGCATCTCCACCGCGCCCATAGCCGGAGCTGCCTTGCCTCCCCATCCTCCGAAGACCTGATCCGCCGTGCGGTAAAGCGTTCTGCCCGAGTACAGCACTCCCACCTGAGGAATGCTCTCGGAGCGGTGCGACCAGCGCTGACGCTGGCGGCAGTAGCGGCTCGCCTCCGAGGCGCTTTTCACGATCCTGTCGTCGATCCAGCCGGAGCGCGTGGGGCCGTAGTAGACTCCAAACGCTCCTCCCTGCGCCAGCACCACGGACGCTTCCTGTTGCAGTTCGGACGCGGGCTTGGCCGAGAGGTATCCGTAGTGGCTGTCTTTATCGAAGCCCCACGAAAACAGATCCCACGGCTTGCCGCATTGGGAGATGTAGCGGGCCTCCATACGAGCCTGCTGCACCTGCGGCGCATCGGCCATATCGCCCGAGATGTAGTCCACCGGTATCTCGGGCCGCTCCGGCACCGAGGTTGAATAGATCCAGTTGCTGGTGATCTGGAAGCCCGGCCTGGCTTTGTGCAGAGCCTCCACGTACTGCCGCACATGCTGGCGGAAGGCCTCGCGCTGTATATCGAGAAACTCAATCCAGCCCTTGTCTTCGGGCTTTTTGGGCAGCGTGCTCAAGCCGGTCTTCTTTTGAAACAGCTCCCTGGCCGCGTCGCAATAGTCCGGCTTCACAGCCCAGCACTCGCCATCGACCCAGGAGCCGTCCAGATCGTAGTTCAGCGCCGCCTCGATGAGCTCGGGAATCATCAGCTTCTGCACGTATGGGCCGAACAGGCTGGTCTCCCACCCGGAGGTGCCGTTGGCAGCACGGGCGTGTTCGCCGTCGGGCGCAACGCGCGCCCACTCCGGATGTTTCTCGATGGCAAGCCCGTCCAGCACTCCGGAGAAATGGTTATACAGAGCGACGCCGTGCGCGGCGGTCACCCGCCGCCAGATGGCCAGCGAATCCTGCACGATGCCCGGAGCCGACATGCCGGTCTTCGACGGAAAGCCCAGATACCCCACATGCCCCTTAGAGTCGTACTGAATGAAATCCGGCTTGCAGCTCTCCAGCAGATGCGCGACCATGGCGTCGCTCACGTCGCGTCCCAGAGCAGTGTCTTTGTCGTTGGGATGCAGATCGAAGTGAAGTCCGAAGAAGCAGTCCGCGCGCTTCAGCCGCGCCGGAGCTCCGGCCGCTCCCCGAGCCGCCAGCGCAGCCGCCGTGCCAACCACAAATGTTCGCCGTGAAAACTTCATGCTATCTCCAATATGAGTCATTGACCGTTGCTCCGGCTGCGGCGTCTGACGCCCTGCACCTGGCCCCTGTTGGGGCGCGACGGCTTCAGCCACGGCTGCCGCGTTCCGCTCCTCATGGCCGGACTCCCTGGCGTCAGGTTGAAGTTGCCCTTGCCAGGATCGACAAACTGCGGATCGGCGTTGAACAGGTTTCCAGTTCCGCTGAACGTGCATCGGATGGACTTTTCATGGCCGATATTGGTCGTGAAGGTCACGTCCTTCGATTCGGGTTCGCAGGCGTAGCCCGAATTGAAGCTGTACGGGGGAGCGCTGCCAACCACAGCATGGGAGGCATTGTTGATGAACTGCGTGTTGAAGCAGATGGAACAGGAGATATCTCCGCGGTGATCGCCGGAGTTCAGGGGATCGGTGAAGTTGTTGTAGGAGGTGTTGTTGACGGCCATCACGTTGGCGGTCTGAAATATCACCAGCCCGCCGGCGCCGTTGTTGTAGACGATGTTGCCGAGCACCAGCGCTCCGCCGGTGTAGGGCTTGTTGTCGCCTTGCGTGTGCTGCCAGTCGTCGAGCATGATGCCGTTGCCATCCGTATGCCCGTCACCGCCATTGGTGCCGCATCCCTGCGGATTCGGCGGAAACGACGGATGGCACTCCTTGCCGATGTAGTTGTCGTGAACCACGTTGAAGGCAATGGTGGTGTGGTACTTGAGCGCCTTGTCGTTCTCGTTGGGGACAAACTCCGGATGATGTATGTTGGCGGCGCGCGGCTCGTAGCTATCGATTCCGGAGCCTTCAAAATAGGTGTCGTAGTGGGCGTTGTCGTAGACCAGATTGTTGATGATCCACATGTAATCGGAGTTGGCCGCGATTCCTGCCGAGCCGCAGCCGTGCACGACGCTGTTTTCGACCACAAGATGGTGCGACCCTCCGTTGGTGATGCAGCCCCCGATCGCCTTGGCGTTGGTGGCGTCGTCGTCGCCGTCGATATCAAGCGCGTCGAAGATCAAATAGTTTCCTTTGGCCGTGATCATGGGCGGAAACTGCTGCCAGTGGCCGACCGGCTGCTGTTTGATCGGCTCGCTGA
>WQYS01000253.1 GCA_009781125.1 Acidobacteriaceae bacterium
AGTCGAACATTCTTCTTGTTGGCCCGACCGGTTCAGGAAAGACGCTGCTGGCGCATACGCTGGCCAAGATGCTCGATGTTCCCTTTGCCATCGTCGATGCCACCACGCTGACCGAAGCAGGATACGTCGGCGAAGACGTTGAGAACATCATCCTCAAGCTGCTCCAGGCAGCCGACGGCGATGTTGCGCGGACGCAGTGCGGAATTATCTATATTGACGAGATCGACAAGATCGGGCGCAAGGACGAGAACCCCTCTATTACCCGCGACGTCTCCGGCGAAGGCGTGCAGCAGGCGCTGCTCAAGATTCTCGAAGGCACCGTCGCCAGCGTGCCGCCGCAGGGCGGACGCAAGCATCCGCATCAGGAGTGTACCTCCGTCGATACGACCAACATTCTTTTTATCTGCGGCGGCGCGTTCGTGGGTCTCGAAAAGATCATCGGACGCCGCGTAGGCAAGAAGGCGCTGGGGTTCCGCGCGCTGAACGAGATCGATGCGCGCGAGGCGGACGTGACTCCGATTCGAGCGCAGCGCGACGCCGAGCTTCTGCGCCAGACCGAGCCGCAGGATCTGTTGCGGTACGGACTGATCCCCGAGTTTGTAGGGCGGCTCCCTGTGATCGGAGTGCTCGACGAACTGAATGAGTCGGCCCTGATGGAGATTCTCACTAAGCCGAAGAACGCGATCCTGAAGCAGTATTCACGGCTGTTCGACTACGAAGGCGTCAAGGTTTCGTTCAGCGACGAAGCCGTGCGTGCCATCGCACACGAGGCGCTGCTGCGAAAGGTAGGAGCTCGCGGCCTGCGCATGATTATCGAAGAGCTGATGCTCGACCTGATGTATCACGTGCCCGGCAGCAAGAAGGTCAAGGAGATTCTCATTACCGAATCGATGGTGAAGGACCGCGACCTCACCTTAATGACGCTTCTGGAAAAGGCCGGATAACGCAACGCATTTCACATTGTTCCCTATCAGTAATCACTCCGTAATGGCCGTCACATACGGAAGACGCCCCCTTGCCGTTACAATCGCTAGAACCGCTGTGACGCAACAGCGGTGACCACCTGAGCATCGAATGGTGAGACGATGACAAATTCGACCAGAGAACCGAGCGGTGCCACCCGCAAGTTGCCCATGATGCCCATACGGGACATGGTCATCTTCCCGTACATGATGACGCCCTTCGTCGTAGGACGCGAGTCCAGCGTGAGGGCGCTCGAAGAGGCGCTGGCAGCCGACAGAAGGATCTTCCTGGCCACGCAGCACGATGCCTCGGTCGATGAGCCCGCCGCCGAAGACATTCATTCCGTGGGTACCATCGGCAACATCGTGCAGAGCGTCAAGATGCCGGATGGCAACATCAAGGTTCTGGTTGAAGGCGTCGAACGCGCGCGGGCCATCGCCGTGACCGATGACGAAGGATTCTTCGTCGCCACGGTGCAGACGGGCCGTGTCAGCTACGATATGACTCCGGCGGTAGAGCAGTTGCTGCAGCGCGTGCATACGCTGTTCGAGCAGTACGTGAAGTTGCAGCAGTCGCTCAACTACGAGACCATCGCGGCCAGCGTGCGCACCGACGATCCGGCGCGGCTGGCCGATACCATTGCGGCCAATCTGCAACTCACCATCGAGGAGAAGCAGGGCCTGCTTGAGGTCTTCGATCTGGAGAAGCGGCTGGCGCGCATCGCCGACATGCTCGACCTCGCCATCGAAAAGCTCAACATGGACCGCACCATTCAGTCGCGCGTCAAGCGCCAGATGGAGAAGGCGCAGAAAGAGTATTACCTCAACGAAAAGATCAAGGCCATTCAGAAGGAGCTGGGCCGCGGCGAAAAATCCGAGTTCGACGATCTGAAGAAGAAGATCGAGACCGCCGGAATGCCCAAGGACGTTCTGGAGAAGTCGCTGCAGGAGCTGAAGAAGCTGGAAGCCATGCCGCCGATGTCGGCTGAATCGACCGTCTCGCGCAACTATCTGGACTGGCTGCTGGCCGTGCCGTGGAAGAAGCGCTCGAAAGAGATTCGCTCCATCGACCACGCTGAGAAGGTGCTCAACACCGACCACTACGGCCTGGAGAAGATCAAGGAGCGCATTCTGGAGTTCCTCGCCGTGCGTCAACTGGTCAAGAACCCTAAGGGGTCAATCCTGTGCTTCGTCGGGCCGCCGGGAGTGGGCAAGACCTCGCTCGGCATGTCGATTGCCAAGGCTACGGGACGCAGGTTTGTGCGCATGTCGCTGGGCGGAGTGCGCGACGAGGCCGAGATTCGCGGGCACCGACGCACCTACATCGGAGCTCTGCCAGGACAGATTCTTCAGTCGATGAAGAAGGCGGGTACGAAGAACCCCGTCTTCATGCTGGACGAGATCGACAAGATGGCGTCGGACTTCCGCGGCGATCCGGCCAGCGCTCTGCTGGAGGTGCTTGACCCGGAACAGAACTCGACCTTTCAGGACCACTACCTCGATGTCGAGTACGATCTCTCGCAGGTGCTGTTCGTGGCCACGGCCAACGTGCTCCACACCATTCCGCCAGCGTTACAGGACCGCATGGAGATTCTGCGGCTGCACGGCTACACGGAGCTGGAGAAGATCGAGATCGCCAGGCAGTTTCTGGTGAAGAAGCAGCGCGAGGCCACCGGACTCGCGGAGAAGCAGGCCGCCTTCGACGACGACGCCCTGCGTCTGATGATTCGCGCCTACACACGCGAGGCCGGAGTACGCAATCTGGAACGCGAGATCGGCAACGTCTGCCGCAAGATCGCCCGGCGTGTGGTCAAAGAAGGGTCTGGCTACAAGGAAGCCATCACAGCCGAAAATCTCGCCGATCTGCTGGGCGTTCCCAAGTTCCGCGACTCTCAGGTGCACGAGAAGAGCGAGGTCGGCCTGGTGACGGGGCTGGCATGGACGGAGATCGGAGGCAGCATTCTCCAGACCGAGGTGCAGGTGCTCGACGGCAAGGGCAAGCTCACCATGACCGGCCAGTTGGGTGACGTCATGCAGGAGTCGGCGCAGGCCGCTCTGAGCTACATACGCTCGCGCGCGCCGCATCTCGGACTGCCCCGGAACTTCTACCACACCGTGGACATCCACATCCACGTTCCCGAGGGAGCAATCCCCAAGGACGGCCCCTCGGCAGGCATCACCGTAGCCACAGGACTGGCCAGCGCGCTGACCAAGATCAAAGTGCGCCGCGACATCGCCATGACCGGCGAGATCACGCTGCGCGGCAAGGTGCTGCCCATCGGCGGACTGAAGGAAAAGTTATTGGCGGCGCATCGCGCGGGCATCTTCGAGGCGATTCTGCCCGAAGAGAACCACAAGGATCTGGCCGAGTTGCCGGAGACGCTGAAGTCCGCCATGAAGCTGCACTTCGTCGATGACATGGATCAGGTGTTGCAGATAGCGCTCGAAGGCAGCCTGCCGGAGCTCAAGGACGCCGCTCCCGAGGTGCTCGCGCCGGTCATACCTGCAAACATGGAGATCAGCCAGCCGGTCGCGCGGCAGTGACCTTCGCCTGTCTGGTTGTACGAGCGCCGAAGGCGCGCTCCATACCAGCCTGGCGTAGCCCCAGGCTGGTATGGAGCGCGCCTTCGGCGCTCTTGCTGACGCCTACTTGACGACGCTCTTGAACAGATCCGAACTCAGCAGGCTGGAGAACTGGCTGTCCGAGGCCGAGTACGAGACCCTGAGCGTACCTGCGCTGGAGTCAATCGTGGTCGAGTTCAGCGCGCTCTTCTCGTCCACCGAACCCTGCGCCTTCCGCAACAGAGTGACACCCTTCATCGCGGTCGCCGCCAGAGCTGCCGTCATCGTGTCCGACATCACCACGTTCATCTCGAACTTCACGCCATTCTTGAAGTCCATCGTGTAGCGCGAGCTCTTCATACGGTCGCGCACCGTGTCGTAGTCAGCAATCTGGGCAGCGCTGCCCAGAACGCCGCTCATCATGGTCTGCGTGCCCTTCTGGTCCAGCAGGCTCCACACCGTCTGCTGATCGACTGAGGCCATCTCGTTCATCATGTCGCTGTTGGCCAGGAAGTTGGGGATCAGGCCGTCGCGCGCGTCCATGGCATCCTGGAGCGCTTCCTTGTCGGCGAAGACCATGGTCGTCTGGTCCAGGAAGACGACGCTCATGCCGTTCTTGCCCATCGGATAGATGTCGCTATTGCGCAGCTTGACCGGCTTGATCTTGTTTTTCGCGAAGTACGCCATGATGTCCTTAGTCTGAAACTGACCTTGCGCGATGCCGACAATCCGGCTCTGGTCACCCAGGCGGTACGAGGCAAAGGCGAGCGCGTCCGTATCATGGTCGACCTTCAGGCCCGATGACGTGAGCGCCTCTTCCAGGCGCTTCACCTCAGGAGGAAGAACCTTATCCTTCAGTTCCATGGCCGCAGACGAGTTCTGCATGGACCGGTAATCCACAACGATGATCTGTTGCACATCCCGCGGAATCGACTCGCGGGCGTCATTGGAGAGCTGCGCTGCCGAAGCAAATACGCCCGAAACAGCGATCAGTGCAAGCGAAAGGGAA
>WQYS01000254.1 GCA_009781125.1 Acidobacteriaceae bacterium
ACACCGAAGGTACCTACCACTACGACAGCGGCACGACGAACGGCCATGCGGGCGGGCTGGTTGACTGGATCACCGACTATACGTTCAACGTGAATGCTTACCCCAACGGCGGATGCCCGGCCATCTATGCGTCGATTCACTACTTCTGCTTCCGCTCGTACACGCAGAGCTTCGGCGAGCCTGCGGTGACATTCAATACCGCTGAGCTGGCGGGCTTTGCTGAATATTCCTGGCGAGTCTCACGGCGGTTGTCCTTCCACGCGGGGGTTCGATACGACTACGAGCTTGTACCGTCGCCGCAGCGGCCCAACTCAGAACTGGATGCGATCTTTGGACAAACAGGCGCGACCAGCGTCTTTCCCGAGGACCGCAACAACATAGGGCCGCGCATAGGTTTCGCGTGGCAGCCGTTCGGCGCTAAGCTCGGAGTTGTTCGCGCCGGATACGGCATCTACTACGGTGCCGTGCCCGGAGCCACGATTCAGAGCGCCCTTGTAAATACAGCGTTGCTGTCCTCAACCAGCAGCATTCGAATTACTCCTTCCACGGTTACAAATTGTCCGCAAGCGACAAATCAGGGCTTTGGCTACGCCTGTTCCTATCTGACGACGCCACCCGCCGCCGTCAGCCAAACGACCACGGCAACGGTCTTCGACCATCGATTCAGACTGCCGATGGTGCAGCAGGCAACGCTTGCAATCGAACGCGAGATCGGCGCCGGAATCGTAGCCAGCGCAACCTATCTTGGCAACATCGACCGCCAGTTGCCGGGCAGCGTAGACATCAACATCGTTCCCTCGACCGGCACACAGAGATTCCAACTGCAAGGTGGAGCCGGTACAGTTGGCGTGCGCGATGGACAGACGTTCGTTCTGCCCATCTATACGGCGCGCGTCAGTTCGAATTTCGGTCCGGTGACGGATATCGTCTCTAACTCGAACGCCAGCTATCACGCGCTCTCCGTGGAGCTACGGCGGCGAAGCCGGGGCGGACTGCAACTGACCAGCTCCTTCACCTGGGCGAAAGCCATCGACTACGGCCAGGGCGCGAGCGCCATGCCCAGAACCAACAGCCAGCTCGATCCCTTCACCAACGGCTACGACAAGGGGCCTTCGTCGCTGAACGTACCGCACAGGATCGTTGTCGGCGCGGTGTGGTCGCCGAAGCTGAGTCATGCAGATAAATGGGCGAGCCGCGCCGCCAACGGATGGACTCTCAGCGGAACCTTTACCGAGAGCAGCGGACGTCCCTACAGCTATCAGATCTTCGGAGGCACGCGGCTGGCGGGAGGACGCGAGACGATCAACGGCTCCGGCGGCGCGGTCTACCTGCCTACGGTTGGCCGCAACACGCTGCGGCTGCCTGACCGGTCGAACCTGAACCTGCGCCTCAGCCGGACATTTTCCGTGCGGGAACACGTGCGCGTGCGGGCCACGGCTGAAGCCTTCAACGCGGCGAATCACACGAACTACTCCGGCATTAATCAGAGAGCCTTTCTCGTGGGCACGACGGTTGCAGGCGTGACGCCGCTCATCTTTCAGGACGCCGCCGCGATTGCCGCCGAGGGGCTCAATACGAAGCCCTTCGGAACCTTCACCGAAGCTACCCTGGGCGGCTCCGGCGAGCGGCAGATTCAGTTCGGCTTGAGGGTCGATTTCTAAAGCATTTTTACATTTACTATAGAGCCGCGATACCTCTTGAAGACGTCATCCTGAGCGAAGCGAAGGATGACGACTTTAAAAGATGGATCAACTCTATAGCAAATATCAAACAGCTCTAATGAGCTGCACCGTTGCGACGGTCATAGAATCAAATAGATTGACTATGCTGAAAACCGTCTTCACCATGCCCGGAGCAATGGCTATCGCAACGCCGCACATCTTTACCCATGTCTTTTCTTTAGTGACTTCGATTGCCGGAGCCATCGTCGTGCTGTTCTGGCGTGTACGCGAGACGCGCACGGCGGTGTCGGCAAAGAAGATCATCCTCCCGCCGCTGGGAATGGCTACCGGACTCTCGATGTTTGCGGTCCCGATCTTCCGCGTGCCCTGGATATGGGCAGGCGGAGCCTTTCTGTGCGGAGCGCTGATCCTCGCCTACCCGTTGCTGAAAACATCGCGCCTGACCTGGGATAGCGAGAATGGGGATGGCGGAAGAGTCATGATGCAGCGCTCGAATATATTTTTTGGAGTTCTGGTTCTGCTTGCCGTGATCCGCATCGCCGCCCGCGATTACTTTGATAGGGTGCTCACCGTACCCCAGACGGCGGGACTTTTTTTCCTGCTTGCGTTCGGCATGATCCTGCGCTGGAGGACGCAGATGTTTCTGGAGTACCGGCGACTGACCGCCAGGATGGAACACTCGGAGTAATACAATCAGACACAATGCCGGTTGCGCGACTTACGCTGGAAATAGAGATTCCCCACGCCCAGAGCCTGAAGGATCGCAGGCAGGTGGTACTGTCGCTCAAGGACAAGCTGCGGCACTCCTTCAACCTGGCCGTGGCCGAGATGGACGAAGCTCTGGTCTGGAACCGGGCCACCATTGGAATTGCCGCGATCTCGTCCTCGTCCAGCTATCTGCAGGGACAGCTCCAGAAGGCTGATGAGGCGGCCCGCCGCATCGCCAACGATCACGGCGCCGAGGTCATCGATTCCTGGGCGGAGATTCTTCCAGAGTGAAAAGCTATGTTCACCTCCACCATGAGTAGCCGATGCTGAAATTGGCTGAGGCAAAGATACCGGGGTTACTCTTGCCGAGACCAGCACTGGAAATATGGATAAACTTCGCGGCGAA
Source organism: Acidobacteriaceae bacterium (assembly GCA_009781125.1). Next base: position 2,797 of record WQYS01000254.1, read on the forward strand.
GGTCAGACTTTGGTTTTTGCGCGTAAAAATATTAGTTCCAATTCCAATCTGAGGGGTAAAGTTGATCTTACTTGTTGAATCGCTTCCGTATATCATCGGGAATTGCCTCGTAGAGGCAATAAACCCTGATCCACCCTGAATCCACGGAACTTTGCGCATAGAACTGTGTTGCATGAAGTTCCAACGAAATAGCAGCGGAGTTACAGAAACGCCGTGTATAGCTATTGGTCCCCATACCACGAAGTTATTTGTCAGTTCTCCGTCGGGACCGGGTAAAATGCTACTGGACATCTGAGCTGGGTGATAGGCAAGCCACAATGGGCTTACCTCAAGGATCTGTTCCGCACGGCCACGAATAAAACGGGGACCTCTAGGAGAGGTATAGACCCATCCCCCCTCAAATCCAGCATTGTAGAAAATCATTTGTTCTGGAAAACGAGCACCTGAATTCCACTCAAAAGTGTATGGATAATGTATCGGTATTCCACCCTGAAAGAAAGCTCCATACTGCCATCTCCTATGCAAACCGTTGTCCTCAATGTTAGTAGCCGCACTCAACACGTGAGAATGAAGGGGAATCACCGGATATTGCTGAGCAGAGGACTTTGTCGTCACAAATGCAACAAAAACAACAATCCAGACAATGCGCGACAATTCCGAGTAACTTCTTTTCAGAGTGAAATTCATTCTTCCCCTTCATGCTTATCAATTACAAACGCCCGCGGCGCTGAGGTCATCGATTCCTGGGCAGAGATTCTTCCGAAATGAAAAGCTATGTTCACCTCCACCACGAGTAGCCGACGCTGAAATTAATGGACGCACCGATGCCTGGGTTTTCGCTTCCCATGCCAGCACTTGATATGTGAATAAGTTTTACAGCGAGGGTCAGGCTCTGATTTCCGCGTGTAGCGATACTCTCTCCAATACCAATCTGAGGAGTGAGGTTAATCTTACTAGTGCTAAGTAAAGAATTGCCATTGCTTATTGTTGGAAAGTCTTTTGAAGACACTATAAGACCCGCCCCTCCCTGAATCCATGGAACAGTATGCGCATAAGTGCTCCGCATAAAATTCCAGCGGAATAAAAGCGGAGTTATGGAAGTTCCATATACTGTGACCGGCCCCCATAATACTGTCTTCGTCACCTTGTTATTGTTGCTAGGATCAATCAGATTAAAGGTGATCGTCTGCTTTGGATGATGGGCAAGCCAGAGTGGGCTAATTTCAACAATATGTTCTGCGCGGCCACGGAGAAATCCCGGCCCTCTGGGGGCTGTGTACATCCGTCCTCCTTCAAGCCCGGCATTATAGAAAGCCATCTGTATTGAAAAGTTTTCTCCTCGACTATCCCGAAAGACGTTTGGATAAGGGATAGGTAATCCGCCCTGGAAGAAAATACCGTACTGCCATTTTCGATGTATATTACTGCCCTCAACTCCAGGCACCATATTCTGTCCGAAGGCGCAAATCGCCGCAGATGTGAGAAAAAAAACGCAAACACCTGAAAGCAACTTTAGATAACTCTCTTTAGCCACGAATTTTCTTCCTTTTCTTCTCTGCAAGAAAGCAGACTTCTGATATCCTCTAATGTCTACCACAGTATCATTGACTGCCTATGCCAGAACAGCGAGCACGAGACCATCACCGCAGCCGAGTCGTCCAGGCCTTCTCCGAGGAGGTCGGAGCCATGCTCGAAGGCGAGCTCTCCGATCCCCGCATCGCCCCCTGCTACGTC
>WQYS01000255.1 GCA_009781125.1 Acidobacteriaceae bacterium
CATGCGCTCACGCGGGGTGAGCGTTCCCAGCGCCTCGCCGATGCGCTGCGCCATAAACTTGCGCTCCAGCTCGCGGGCCGGATTGGCCAGCGCGCGGTCGTCGGAGACGTTTGCCAGCAGGTCCATCTCGTCGCCGCTGGAGTCGATCATCGTAGCCGGATCCTCGCGGCGGCTCTTGCGGCGGCGCAGATGGTCCAGGCAAAGGTTGGTAGCAATGCGGTACAGCCAGGTGTAGAAGCTGCACTCGAAGCGGAAGTTCGCCAGATGGCGGTAGGCCTTCAGGAAGGCCTCCTGATGAACATCCTGCGCGTCCTGTTCGTTGCCGAGCATGTGCAGGGCCAGCCGCAGAACGCTCTGATCGTAGCGCCGCACCAGCGTGTCGAAGGCCGCGCGGTCGCCCTTCTGCGCGGCGCGGATCAGATCGTCGTCCTCAAGACGCTGCTGGGCGCGGGCCGCGGCCTGCTCATCGGTCAGGCGGCGGCTGTTGCGTGCTCCGGGCTGGATCGCTGCACGGTTCATGCCTGGCAACGATTCTACAATTCCAAACCGGTTTATGGCCCTGACGGTAGATTTCAGTCCTCCGCGCAGCTCCGGTGCGCAGGAATCCGAACGCAATCCACGCGCGGCGGCTGGCGGAGATGCCGGGTTTCTGCTGCATCTACCGAGGTTTATCGCTTCTTCCATCTTCTGACTCCGGAGGTCAGGCACTGATACCACTTTGAATAGACCCCCTCACCAAGCGGAAAGTGAGCAGGAAATAAAAAAGTTACCCCGGATTTTTCCGTTAACAACTCACACATTTGAACCGTCATTCTGAGTTTCCACGGCCTTTGTGGACCAAGGGAGTTCATGAAAATCGAGCGCTTCCAGGTACGCCAAGCCTGAAGGCCTGGCGTACCTGGAAGCACTTGCTGATGCCTTCGGTATGAGGCATAGTGTTTCTTAGAGCCTGAACAGGCTCCAAGGGCTTCAAAACCCTTCCGTAATAGCCCACTTCAGCGCCGGGCTTTCCCAGGAGCCTGGCGCTATGGGGGCAGGTGGCCGCTATCCGTAAGGACGCGGGCGCGACATTACGGCGCGTTTTGAACCTCCTGCCCTCCTCACCTTCGGAGGGACACTCATTCAGGGGTTTTCCTCATGGCGAAAGGGCCGTCCATTGTTGTCTCCGAAGAGGCCTTCGGTTGTGTCCAATTGTTCAGCAGCGTAACCGGCGTGCCGATCCATCGAGTTGTCAGCGACGCCTTGATCTTCTGGTGGGGAGCCTACGGAGAATTGATCCTCAGGGCAGAAGAGGAGCGGGCCGCATACTTCGACGACAATCCGGGCATGTCGGAAGAAGACTATCTGAAGTGGATGAGAATGAGGCTGTGGCCCAACTAACAGACAACTCCCCTAACAAAGTACAATTCAAATGACGACGCGAAGCCGCTGTATGCTTCGCAAGCAGTGCGAGAGTGGCGGAATTGGCAGACGCACCAGACTTAGGATCTGGCGGGGCAACCCGTGGGGGTTCAAATCCCCCCTTTCGCACCACATTTTTTCTTACTTGAAAGCGGCCAACAAAACCATGAGCCAGATGAAACCAAGCCCCGAGCAGCCCCGGGTCAACCTCACCGCCACGCCCGACTACCGCGACGGATACGCCAACAGCGTGCAGATTCGCATGTCCGTCTGGGACTTTCACCTTGCCTTCGGAAACATCGCTCCGAGCGCTCCCGGCGAGATCAACGTCACCAACTTCCAGGGCATCTACCTCAGCCCGCAGCAGGCCAAAGCCCTGCTGAACGTGCTCGGCCACAACGTCGCCCAGTACGAGCAGACCTTCGGACCGATCGCGCTCGACCAGCAGTTTCCTCACGCAACCGGGCCAGTCCACTAGGGGACGCCGCCGTGCGCCCCTTTCTTCACCGCCAGCCGGGACTCCGGCCCGAGATTCCTCTCTGGATGCTCTTTCCGCTGTTCTTTGCGGCGGTCTATCTGGCGCACATCACGCTGCTCCGGCTGCCCTACTTCTGGGACGAGGCCGGATACTACATCCCCGCCGCATGGGACTTCTACCGCACCGGATCGCTCATTCCGCAGACCGCGCTTACCAACGCGCATCCGCCGATGCCGTCGGTTCTGCTGGCCGGATGGTGGCACCTCTCCGGCTTCGTCGTCAGCGGAACGCGCACGCTGGTGGTGATGGTCGCCTCGGCTGCGCTGGTCGCGGTCTATAAGCTGGGACGCTCGTTGCTCGGGACGCCCGCCGCCATCGCCCTGGTCGCGCTCACGGCGATCTATCCGGTATGGTTCGCGCAGAGCACGCTGGCCCATGCCGATATCTTCGCAGCCTGTTTCACGCTCTGGGGACTGGCGCTCTACTTCGATCCGAAGTCGGAAAACCGGATTCTGGTTGCGGCGGTATTCTGCTTTGCGGTGCTCTCGAAGGAGACGGCGATCTTTACCGCCTTCGCGCTGGCGCTCTTCGAGGCTGTGCTTTTCTATAGAAGCGGCGGGAAACAACGTCGCTCCCATGCACTCTGGATTGTCTCGCTGCTTTCGCCTGCGCTTCCTCTGGCCGCCTGGTACGCCTATCATCGCGCGCGCACGGGATTCATCTTTGGGAATCCTCTGTTTCTTCGCTACAACGCTACGGCCAACCTCGACGCGCACCGCATCGCGGTCGCGCTCGGGTACCGTCTTCTGCATCTGGCGACGCACATGAACATGTTCGTTCCGGTAGCCTTTGCGCTGGCTGCACTGTTGCTTCCGGTTGCTTCCTCGAGCGGCAGGCAGACGCTGACGCGCCGGACTCTTGCCGCAATCTTTGTGGTTCTGCTGGTCAACTGGATCGCCTTGTCCGTGCTGGGCGGCGCCCTGCTGGCGCGCTATCTTCTACCTCTGTATCCGCTGGTTCTTTTGTTGTGTATCGCTGCCTGGCGCAGGCATTTCAGCCAATGGATATGGGTTGCGCTTGCCAGCGCCGCGGCTTTCCTGTGTGGCCTCTGGATCAATCCTCTGCACTCGTTCTCTCCCGAGGACAATCTCACCTACCGCGATATGATCGTGTTGCACCAGCAGGCGATTCATCTCATTGAGCAGAGATATCCGGATGCCACCGTCCTCTCCGCCTGGCCTGCGACCGAGGAGATGGGCCGCCCGGAGATGGGCTACACGTCGAAGCCCATCCGCTCGGTTGCGATAGAGAACTTCACCGCAGGCGAGGTGGCGAAGGCGGCGGCTGATCCGGGCGCTTACGATACAGCGCTGATCTTCACGACCAAATGGGAACCTGCCCCGGGCAGCATCAACATCAACAGGCGCAACGAGAAGACAGACATGAGATATTTTGACCTCCACCACGACCTCACGCCTGAGGAGGCCGCGCGCGTGCTTCACGGAGAGATTGTCTGGCAGGGATACCGCAAGGGTGAGTGGGCCGCCGTTCTCCGTTTTCCACGAGCCGTCGATGCACAGTTTGTCCGCTGATTCTGTGGCCCATTTGTGCTACAATGACTTTATCGGAGGTCCGTCATGGCTACAACGGCAGTTGTCCGGGCGCGGATTGATGAAGATTTAAAGACCGAAGCCGCCGCCGTGCTGGCGGAGATGGGCTTGACCATCTCCGATGTGGTGCGCATCGCGTTGACAAAGATTGCCAAAGAGAAGGCTTTGCCGTTTCAGATGCGTGTTCCCAATGCGCTGACAGCGGCTACGCTGGCCAGAAGCGGGCGTGGCGAAGACGTGCACAAGGCTAAGGATGCTGATGATTTGTTCAAGCAGTTAGGCATCTGAAGTGCGGCAGCCGGAATACTCAGGACAGTTCAAGCGCGATGTTAAGCAGTCCCAGAAGCGGGGCAAGGACATGAGCAGGCTCAAGGCCTTGCTTGCCCTGCTCATTGAGGGCAGTCCGCTACCGGCAACGTACAGCGATCATCCTCTCAAAGGCGAATGGCGCGGGTTTCGAGATGCCCATGTTGAACCGGACTGGATCCTGATTTACAAGATCATCGGTAACGTAGTGCGCTTCGAGCGCACCGGACGGCACACGGACCTCTTCGACGAGTAGCCTCGCTGTGTGGAGGCTCCGGCGCAGCTACGCGAACTGCTCGATGAACCTCATATCCCCTGAGTAGAAGTATCCGATATCGGAGATGCCGTGCAGCATCATGGCGATACGCTCGACTCCCATGCCGAAGGCGAAGCCGGTAATCTTCTCCGGATTGTAAGCATCGTCCGCCGGATCCGTCAGCCCGATCTTGCGGCGCTCTGCGGTGACCGACGCAAAGACCGCCGGATCGACCATGCCGCAGCCGAGCAGCTCGATCCATCCCGAGTGCTTGCACTTGCGGCAACCCGCTCCGGCGCAGAAGATGCAACTGATCTGCACGTCCGCGCTGGGTTCGGTGAAGGGGAAGAAGCTGGGGAAGAAGCGCGTCTTCACATCCGAGCCGAACAGCGCCTTCATGGCGTGGTCGAGCGTGCCCTTCAGGTCGGAGAAGGTGATGTTCGTGTCCACGGCCAGGCCCTC
>WQYS01000256.1 GCA_009781125.1 Acidobacteriaceae bacterium
CGAAGCGCGCCAGATATCCCGGCGGGTCGAGCGGAAATCTCTCGTGCCCAGCTCGTTGGCATCCATGTGCCAGGGCCAGGTGGGCTGCTCGCGATAGGCAACCTCCATCCAGGTGCCGGCCTTGCTGACGAGGCTTGGATCGGGCAGCGCCTTCGCCGAGCCTTCCAGTCGGCCAATATGATCCTCCGGATAGACAGACCATTGGCCTTTGCGCTTCCAGCTCAGAGTGTCGTTCTTTCCCGACGTGTAGAGCACCATGCCAATCTGACGCGCGAAGATGGTTTTCTCTCCCGCATAGGCGAACCGGTAGCTGAGCTTTACCCGGCCATCGCCGTCGATGAGAAGCGTGTAGTTTCCGGAGCAATCTTTGTACTGCCCCGCCACCGCGATCTCAACCGCGCCGGAGGACTGAGTGGCCGTAACCGATGTGGCCTTCCACTCGGTGCAGACCGGGTTCAGAACCTCATACGACTGCGGACGGGAATCGGGAAAACCAGGGAGCATCTTATAATCCTCGGTCGGCACAACCGTAAGGACGGGACCACCCGACAGAACAATCTGCCCTTTGTGCTTCGCTTCTGCGATCTGCCCGCTCTTGCGGCTGATGAGGAACTCGAAATCCTCGCCTTTCACCGTGATCGTCTCATCGGTCTGCGCCAGTTCGACGCGCTTGCTGCTCTTGCCTGCTTCGATCACGACCGGCTCCTGCGGGCGGCCAATCGGCAGCTTGTACTCATCCACCACGGAATCGTTGCGGACAAACTTCAAATGCAGAGTCTTTCCGTTCAGGTCCTTCTGCTTCGGACGAATCGAAAGGACTCCCTTAGCGTGCGGAGCTACATCGGCCTTCACCACGCCGGACTCATCGCCCAGCGACCACTCGATCTGCACCTCGCTCAGGTTGGCGAAGTCGTAGCGGTTCTCGATGGGCACCTGCAGCGGCTGACCTGCTGCAGGCAGCGGCAGCGGCGCGTCTTCCACCTTGACGGGCGTGTGGACTTTTCTTATGTGCCACAGGTCAGGCTTGGCACGGCGCCACGGATCGATGAATCCCCAATCGCCGTTGCCGCTGACCTGTCCTGAAGAAAGCAGGTACTGATCGTCGTTCAGATTGAAGGCCTGTCCGCCCAGAATCGATGGCGTAGCCCACAGCTTCTCCCAGAAACCGGCGTACTGGCGACCCCAGTCATCATGCAGGCCAGGATCGCAGAGCATCTCCGGAACATTGGCAAAGTACGCGCTCACAGACTGATCGAAGACCACCGGGCGCTCGGACTTGGCTGCGTCGGCAAACTCCGGTATCCCGGGATAATGCCAACTGGCCAGGTCGTAAGGAGACTGCGATGCATCCCAGGATGAGGTACGGCTGCCCGGGTCAAAAGCAACATGGACGGGCCGCGACGGGTCCACGCCTCGCGAGACCTTCAACACCTGAAGAAAGTTCTTGCCCACCTGCGATTCGTCCACCAGCATCCAGGTAATGATCGACGGATGGCTGCGGTCGCGCTCGATCATCTCCAGCACAGGTTGAAGAAGATAGGGAAAAGCTCGATGGTCGTCATGTCCGACGTAACCGCTGCGTCCGGGCAGCCAGCAGCTTCCGGGCTCGTCCATCACGTAGATTCCTGCCTCGTCGCACAGGTTCATCATCTCCTCGTCGGGAAGGAAGGCGCAGGTATAGGTGTTGTTGCAGTTGGCATACTTCATCCACTCGATATCCTGCTTATGGACTTCGAGCGAGATGGTGCGGCCCGTAAGCGGATGCGTGTCCTGGCGCGATATGCCGCGCAGCCGTATGGGCTGGCCGTTGAGCAGGAACCGGCCAGCCCGTATCTCGCCCTGACGGAAGCCGAAACGCCGCTCGGTGGTGTAGGTATGGCCACCGCCCTTCAACTGGCAGGTGAGAACATACAGGTTCGGATGCTCGGCATCCCACTTCTTCGGCGACTTGACCGGTATCTCGACCACCTGCGAGATGTATTGTCCCTTTTGCACCTCCGAAAGTTTCACCGTGGACGGGCTGATCTCGACCGCCTTTCCATCAGGACCGTATTCGCGCAGCGAGAACACCAGTTCAAGATCCTTGACCGGATCGACATGGGGCCATTCCCCGACGGGAGGAGGCTGATTGCCCCAATTCTCGTTGACCAGCTCCAGCAGAACCCGCAGCGTGGCGTCCTTGTACTCATGGTCGAAGACCGTGTCCACATGAAACGACGAGATGTTGACCGGCGGAAGCGCGAACAGCGAGACCTTGCGGATGATGCCACCCATGGGGTGGCCAATCATCTCCAGTCCAACCGTCAGGGCGTCGGACAGGGTGTCGCTGGTCACGGCCACGTCCAGAACGTTCTCCTTGCCGGGCAGAAGCGCGGTGCTCACGTCCAGCTCAAAGGGAGTGAACGCGCCCAGGTGCTCGCCCACGGGAGTTCCGTTCATCCAGACCTCGGCCTTGCTGTAGACCGCGTCGAAGCGGAGCTTGGCACGCCTCCCGTCCCAGTCGGCGGGAACGTCAAACCGCAGCCGATAGGCACCCGCTCCGCGGGGCTTGACGTTAAAGCCCTGCAAAACCCATTGGCCGGGAACCGTAATCTTCGACCATCCTTCTGCAGAGGCTGACTTCCAGAAGTCGGGCGCGGGATCAGGATTGAACTGCCATGTTCCGTTCAGGTCGAGGCGCGGCTTGGCTATGGCCGAAACCGTCTCCGGCAGCGGCGAAAGACGAGGCACCAGATCGATCGGGTTGTCGTCTTTCAAAAAGCCGGTAACGTCTTTTGCCAGCGGCGCCGTGCGCTCCTGGGCAAACATCACTCCGCTGGCTCCGAGCAGACCCAGAAATGCCCGCCTGGACACCGGCGGAAATAACAAACTGCGAATGAGCCGATTTCGGTTGCTTTCGTACATCTTTTGCCTTCCTTGTGAACAAAGTTCCGTGTGCCGCTGAATTTTCAGTTCTGTTTGACCCCATTCTAGTAAGCGATAAAGTAGAGAGTCAACAGAGAGGCTCTTTTCCCTGGAGCAGTTTGCATTTGCTGTAGACTCGAAAACTCTGTGAAGTCGTCATCCTGAGCGTAGCGAAGGACCCCCGTATTTTGCCTGTGGAGGCGACGATCTAACCTGGCAAGCATAGACTGCCTTAGTCAAGTTCTGCCTTTCCAGATAGTTCCTCGGTAAAGAAGAAAAATGCGGGGGTCCTTCGCTTCGCTCAGGATGACGACATCAGAGGGCAGGCACGGTCTACGGGCAGGCACGGTCTACGGGCAGGCACAGTCTACAGTAAATGTGAAAGTGCATCTAAAACGGAAAAGCTTATCCTCCCTGCTCGACGCGATCTTCCGTGTACCTCGACTGATTGCGCGGAGCTTTATTTCACCAGCTCAAGCGCAATCGCCTTCGTGTCACGATTGACAGCGGCGATCCTGAAGCTGCGTATCTGACCGGCCTGGAGCGGGTTGGACTGTGGCGTCGATTTCGCCCCTTCCTTCCAGCGCGCGCTCAGCAGGGAGGTTAAAGCGGACAGATCCAATGAAGTTCCAGCAGCTTCGGCATTCCCTGATGCAGGAGCTTCTGCATTTGCCGCCATCGGACACGTAGCCAGAACTCCCTCGCCCAGCTCCACCCTCGCTTCCTTCGAGTTCTGCTCCACGATACGGCCTGAGATCACGTCTCCAACCGCGTGTTCAGCAATGAACTCGTCCCAATCCGTCGGGGCCAGGCGCTTCATGCTGAGCTTCATCTGCCGCTTTTCGGTATCGATCGCCAGCACCTGCGCTTTGACGACCTGACCTACGCGCAAGACCTCCATAGGATGGTTCAGGCGCTTCTCCGCCGTGATCTCGCTGATATGCACAAGCCCCTCGACGCCCTCGGCCAACTGCACGAAGGCCCCAAACTTTTCCATCCGGACAACCGGACCTTCCATCGTGCTTCCCACGGGAAACCTGCCAGGCACGTCCGCCCAGGGATCGCCCAGGGCCTGCTTCAGCCCCAACGCCATCTTCCGCTCTTCGGGATTGATGGAGAGCACTACGGCCTCAACCGAATCCTCCAGCTTCAGCAGGTCGCCAGGCTTGCGGACCTTGCTTCCCCAGCTCATCTCCGACACATGGATGAGTCCCTCGATGCCAGGTTCGACTTCGACAAACGCGCCGAAATCCATCAAACGCTTGACCGTGCCCTTCACGCGCTGTCCGGCCTGATACCTCTCCGCTGCAGACTCCCACGGCTCAGGCTGCATCTGCTTCAGCCCCAGCGAGATGCGCTTGTTCTCAGCGTCAAACTTGAGCACCTTCAATTCGAGCTGCTGCCCTACGGAAACAGCTTCTTCCGCCGAGCCGATCCGTCTCCACGCCATGTCGCTGATGTGCAGCAGTCCATCGATGCCGCCGAGATCGACGAAAGCGCCATAGCTGGTGAGGCTGCGCACCGTACCGCTTACGATGTCTCCGGGACGTATCTCCGAATACCGCTTCTGCAACTGATCGCGCGCCGCGGCCTCGAGA
>WQYS01000257.1 GCA_009781125.1 Acidobacteriaceae bacterium
CTGGTGCAGGTGAACGTGCGCGAGGGACAGAAGGTCAGCAAGGGGCAGTTGCTGGCCGTGATCGATCCGGCTCCCTATCAGGCGGCGCTGGCGCAGGCCGAAGGCCAGTTGGTGAAAGATCAGGCCAACGAAGTCAACGCCAAGGCTGAGGCGGAGCGCTATCAGGCGCTGTATCAGGCGGGCGTTGTCTCCAAGGAGACCGAGCAGGCTCAGGTATCAATCGCCGGGCAGGCGTCCGGATCGATTGCCGCCGACAAGGCGGCGATCCAGGCGGCCAGGGTCAACGTGGACTACACCAGAATCACCTCGCCCATCGATGGAGTCGTCGGCCTGCGGCAGGTTGATCCGGGCAACATCGTCCATGCCGCCGACACCAACGGCATGTTCGTAGTGACGCAGCTTCAGCCTATCGCCGTCATCTTTACGCTGCCCGAAGACCAGTTGCCCCAGGTGCTCGATCTGATGAAGGGCGGCAGGACACTGACCGTCGACGCCTATGACCGCGCGGCGCAGACGCACCTTGCGACCGGCAAAGTGCTGACCGTTGACAACCAGATCGATACCACCACGGGAACCGTCAAGGTGAAGGCCGTCTTCGATAACAAGGATGGCGCGCTGTTTCCGAACCAGTTCGTGAATATACGGCTGATCCTTCAGCAGCGGGAGAACTCTCTGGTGGTTCCGGCGGCTGCGGTTCAGACGGGAGCGCAGGGCAGCTTCGTATATGTGGTGAAGCCCGGCGATCCTCCCAAGGAATTGCAAGGAGACACTGCGCCGCATGGAGTTGCGGGTGGCGGAAAGGTTCATCCTAATGGCACTGCGTCATCCACTCAACCGGCAGGCGGAAAGAAAGAGCAGCAGCCGTTCCATGTCATTACGCAGCCGGTAAAGGTCTTCACGACCCAGGGCGCGCTGGTGATTGTTGATAGCGGTGTCAATGTGGGCGATCAGGTCGTGGTCGATGGTCAGGAGAAGCTGCGCAACGGCAGCCGGGTCACACCGAGACAGGCGACCAGGCCGGGCAGCGCCAGTTCCGGTGGCCAGCAGCAGAGTAGCCAACAGGGCGCAAGCGCGGGAGGAGTCCATCCGTGAGTCCATCCAGGCCATTTATTCTCAGGCCGGTGGCCACCTTCCTGCTGATGGTGGCCATTTTGCTGGCGGGCCTGGTTGCCTATACGCAGCTTCCGAAGTCGGCACTGCCCGAGGTGGATTACCCGACCATTCAGGTGATGACCTTCTATCCGGGCGCCAGTCCGGATGTGATGGTCTCGTCGGTGACGGCTCCGCTGGAGCGGCAGTTCGGGCAGATTCCCGGTCTGACGCAGATGACCTCGAGCAGCTCCGGGGGCGGCAGTGTCATCACGCTTCAGTTCGATCTGGCCGAGTCCATCGACGTGGCGCAGCAGGATGTGCAGGCTGCCATCAACGCGGCCTATTCGTACCTTCCCCAGGATCTGCCCAATCCTCCGGTCTATAACAAGGTGAACCCGGCGGACGCGCCGATTCTGACGCTGGCCCTGACCAGCGATTCTCTTCCCATGACCAAGGTGGAAGACCTGGCCGACACCGTACTGGCGCAGAAGATATCGCAGCTCACGGGCGTGGGGCTGGTCTCGATCAACGGCGGCCAGAAGCCTGCCGTGCGCATTCAGGTGAACCCTACGGCGCTGGCCAACTACGGCCTGGGTCTGGAAGACATCCGCGCGGCCCTGGCGGCGGCCAACGTCGATCAGGCCAAGGGTAACCTCTACGGTCTGCGCCAGGCCTATACTATTGGCGCGACCGACCAGTTATTTACCAGCGCCGACTACAGCAAGGTGATCGTCGCTTACCGCAACGGCTCGCCGGTGCGGCTGTCTGATATCGCCAACTCCGTTGACGGTGCGGAGAACCTGTATCAGGCCGCGTGGATGGGGATGGCGGCCACCACAGGTCAGGAGCCGGAGCTGAAACCTGCCGTGATCGTGAACATACAGCGGCAGCCGGGCGCCAACATCATCACCGTTGTCGACGAGGTGCAAAGGCTGCTGCCGCAGCTGCGCTCGACGCTGCCGAGTGACGTAAACGTACAGATACTGACCGACCGGACCAACACCATCCGCGCCTCGGTCAGCGATGTTCAGTTTGAATTGATGCTGACTGTGGCGTTGGTCATCATGGTCATCTTCCTGTTCCTGCGGTCGTTTCTGGCGACGATTATTCCTTCGGTGGCGGTGCCGCTTTCGATTGTGGGCACGCTCGGGGTGATGTATCTGCTGGGATACAGCCTCAACAACCTGAGCCTGATGGCGCTGACCATCTCGACCGGCTTCGTCGTGGACGACGCCATCGTGATGATCGAGAACATCTCGCGCTTTCTGGAAGAGGGCGATTCGCCGCTGGAGGCCGCGCTGAAGGGTTCCGAGCAGATCGGCTTCACCATCGTGTCGTTGACGGTCTCGCTGATCGCCGTGCTGATTCCGCTGCTGTTCATGGGCGATATCGTCGGCAGGCTCTTCCGCGAGTTTGCCGTGACCCTTTCAGTAACGATTCTGGTATCGGCGGTGGTCTCGCTTACGCTGACGCCGATGATGAGCGCCAAGCTGCTCAAGCACAAGACGGCAGACCAGCAGAACGCCTTCTATCGCAAGAGCGAAGCCTTCTTCGACTCCGTGATTGCCAAGTACGCCGTGGGCGTGAAGTGGGTACTGCGCCACCAGAAGCTGACGCTGCTGGTCACGCTGGGGACGTTCATTCTGACGGTCTATCTATATATCATCGTGCCCAAGGGCTTCTTTCCGGTGCAGGATACGGGCGTCATCCTGGGCATCACGGACGCTCCGCAGACGATCAGCTTTGACGAGATGAGCCGGCGGCAGCAGAATCTTGCTCGCGAGATATTGAAAGACCCCGATGTGGAAAGCATCTCGTCCTTTATCGGGATCGACGGAACCAATACCACGCTGAACAGCGGACGCATTCAGATCAACTTGAGGGACCGCGAGCAGCGATCGTCTACGGCAACCGATATCATTCAGCGGCTGGGGCCGCAACTGGCGCGGATTGAAGGCATTCAGTGCTACATGCAGCCGTTGCAGGACTTGACGGTCGAAGACCGCGTCAGCCGCACCCAGTTCCAATACTCGCTGGAGAGCGCCAGCGCGGATGATTTAAACACCGCCACCAGCCGCATGATTGAGCGTCTGAAGCAGATTCACGCGATCACCGATGTGGCCAGCGACCAGTTGCTCAGCGGCCTCGAAGAGCATCTGGTCATCGACCGCGACACGGCGGCCCGGCTGGGCATCACACCGCAGAACATCGACGACGCTTTGGACGACGCCTTCGGCCAGCGTCAGATTTCTACCATCTTTACGCAGCTCAATCAGTACCACGTAGTGCTTGAAGTTGCGCCTAAGTTTCAGGCGAACCCGGCATCGCTGAACGATATCTATGTGAAGAGCTCCAACGGCACACAGGTTCCGCTCTCTACATTTACGACTGTCGAAGAGCGCCCGACGCCGCTGGTGATTAATCATCAGGGACAGTTCCCGGCGGTGACGCTCTCGTTCAATCTGGCTCCGGGCTATTCGATTGGCGATGCCGTCACGGCCATCAACAAAGCCAAAGCGGAACTGAAGCTGCCTGCCAGCGTGAACGGCTCGTTTCAGGGCACGGCGCGGGCCTTCGAGGCCTCGCTCACCAACGAGCCGCTGCTGATTCTGGCCGCTCTGATCGTGGTTTATATTGTGCTGGGCGTGCTCTATGAGAGCTACATTCACCCCATCACCATCCTTTCGACGCTGCCGTCGGCGGGCGTGGGCGCGATTCTGGCGCTGATGCTCTTCCACACCAACCTGAGCGTGGTCTCGCTGATCGGCATCATCCTGCTGATCGGCATCGTGAAGAAGAACGGCATCATGATGATCGACTTCGCGCTGGAGGCCGAGCGCGAGCAGGGCATGGCTCCAGAGGACGCCATCTATCAGGCCTGCCTGCTGCGCTTCCGTCCCATCATGATGACGACGATGGCGGCGCTGCTGGGCGGTCTGCCGCTGGCCATGGGCACTGGCACCGGCAGCGAACTGCGCAAGCCGCTGGGAATCGCCATGGTGGGCGGCCTGCTGGTATCGCAGGTGCTTACGCTGTTCACGACTCCCGTGGTGTATCTGTTCTTCGACCGCATCGGGCGCAAGTATCTGCGCACCCAGGAGGCTGATGCCGAGATGCGCGCGCATGAAGACGCCGAAGAGGTGGGTGCAAACTGATGGCGGCTGATCAGAACAACGATAAGGCCGAGGCTCCGGCGAGCGCGCAGAAGCCTGTCAAAAGAATGCCGCACGTCGCCGGAGTGCACTTCTCCGCGCCGTTCATCAAGCGTCCCGTGGCCACGATGCTGATGTCGGTGGCGATCATACTGGCCGGAGGCGTGGCCTATAAATTGCTTCCCGTGGCGAGCCTGCCGCAGGTGGAGTATCCGGTCATCTCGGTCAGCGCGGGCCTGCCGGGAGCCGATC
>WQYS01000258.1 GCA_009781125.1 Acidobacteriaceae bacterium
GTATGCCTAAAAAGCATACTCGCGTCTCAGACACAATCGGAACATCTTCGCAGAGTCGAATAGGTAAACATAGGAAGCGATCTCCGATCTTTGACAACTGAATAACCCGGACCATTGCATACGAAGCAATGGTCCTGCCGGAAAGCGTGAAAATCTTTCCTGCGACGGCCCTGGTTCGGAGCGCCGCCAGCGCGTGCCATTCCAGCCCATGCTCTCGTGTTACTCTGGCTGGTTCAGGATCGTGACGTCTGCGCGGCGGGACTCCGGAGTCACCTTGAGGCCCGTCACTTTTCCACCCTCGACGCGCCCTTCGACGGTCGTGTTGAAGGGGGCATGAAGTTTGAAGTCGGCGGTCCAGTCCTTCGGCCATGCAGGCGTCAGCAGGATGCGGCGGCCATCGGTCTGCATCAGCATGGATTGCAACGTGACCATGCCTGCGCCTCCGTTATCCATGTCCGGTATCCAATCGTAGTGCTTATCCCAGAACCACTTGAACCGTTGATCGCCGTAGTGCGTCATCTCGCTGACGACATCTTTGCGGGCCTCCTCGGTGAGGCCCAGCAGAGCCGCTTCTTCGCCGTCCTGTCCCCAGCAGACGTTCATCGCTTCGGCCCTGGCGGCAAAGGTGTTGCGGGCCAGCTCCAGATCGGGCTTGCCTACGCCGTAGATCCTGTACGGAAAGACGGCGTACAGCTCCGGGTTCTCATGATTTTCTCTCCCCCCGTATACCTGCGCCGGAAGGATGATTCGTGTGCCGTCGGCATCGCCATGGCCCATCGGAGGCTGCTTGCCGTCGTGAGTCGTTCCCATGGGAAGCGGCGGCAGCTTGTCCAGAAGCTGCTTCCATGCGGCGCGCTGCTGGCTGGTGGTAAGAGAAGCCGGAAGTTCCAGCAGACGCTGAGCGACATTAAGAATACCCGCGATGTCCGGGGTTGGATTGGTTACATCCACCTGGTAGGTTTCCAGCGAGTTCATGGGGTAGAAGCGCAGCTTCCCGCTCTCGTCCGTCTTCCAGTGCTGGGCGTAGAAGGTCAGGACCGCATCCGCAAACGGGACAAGCTGTTCGCGCGCGAAGGCCGCGTCCTGCGTAATGTCGTACTGATCGAGCATCTGCGCCGACACCTCCAGGCCTCCCTGAATGTGGTGACGAATGAAGGTGTTTTTAATGACATTGGTCTCGTTACCCTTGTTGTCCCAGTCGAAGTCCCACAGCGTCGGCAATCCCCAGAAGTTGATGGTCTCGATAAACTCCGCGCCGTCGTGGTGGTAGTAGGCCCGGACCCGGTCTTTGGCCATCGGAAGCGCATGGACATACATGTCGAACCACGGCTTCACCAGGTCGAAGTCGCCGGTCGCCAGCAGCGGCCAATAGAAATGGCGCTGATTCTGGTTCCAAAAGGCGCTGCCCCATTTGCGGTAGTCAGGGTTGTGCAGTTCGTCGGTGGAATCCACGCCATCGGGAAGGTCCCTGCCAACGGTAAAGAGGCTGCCGGTCAACTTGGCCGGGAACGCACCACGAGAGCTGGCCGCCATCATGTACCGCTGCATGATGTAGCCCTGGCTAACCTTCCGCGCCTCCTCCGACCCGCTGAGCTGAATCCAACTGCGGCGCCAGAAGTTTGTCCACCATGCCGTATGCTCGCTCCAGGCCTGCTCGAAAGGCACGGCCCTGTACGTGCGAACCAGACCGTCCAGCTTCTGCTGCCACGCCTGCGCCGAGACCGGCGCGGTGGTGGTGAGCGCCGTCAGAGCAATGCGAACCTCTTTCTGCGGCTGGGCCGACACCAGCGTGCGGTCGTCTTTCGCCTTCAGTCCCGCGCCTTCCAGCGTGGCTCCGAAGCAGTGATGCAGCAACGGGTCGGGATGGTTCTTCTCGATCTCTTCAAGATGCTGTTGCTTGAACGACTCCGGATAGATGCTGTCGGAGTTGAAGTGGTACCACGTCAGCCGGTCAGCGGTTGCCGGCACGACCGTATCCGCTGTAAACGGAACCGGTATCTCGCGGTACGGTGGGCGCGAACCCACCAAACCGGAGAGACCGCCGCGATCGGGCGACGGCTCATTGAAGCTGTGCGTGCGCGTGCGCCATATCTCCAGCTTCGCCTCGACCTGCGACGGACGCGCCAGATCGCCCGAGACGTGAAGCACCGGACGATTGGCGTCCACCCAGACCGTCAGATGGCTGGCGCCGCTCTTCAGCTCGACGCTGGCATTTTCCAGGCGCAGCGTCTGGGTAAAATCGCTTGCGCCGGCGAAGGGATTGTCCGAGAGATGAATCCGCACCCGGGCCAGCTTGACGAGCTTGCCCAACTCCGTCAACGCATCCGACTTGGCGATCAGCAGGACAATATCGCCATTCTGTTCCGTCCAGACGTTGGCCGCCAGATCCCCGTTGCCGATGGGCATGGAGTCGTTCTCATTGGTCCCCAGCGTCTGCCATGCGACGTTGTTCAAGGACGGATCCGGAAGCGTGGCGGCGCGGACGCAACTTCCTGTAAGTGCTGCAAGGGCAAAACCTGCAAGCAGCAGCCCAGCAAAAGACGAGTGGAATGCCTTCTTTATCGGTGTCTTCATCGATATCTTCCCTGCAAAATGGGTTTGAGGATTCCATCTTAGCAGAGACAAAAGGAGGCTGTTCGGCGGCTACATGCCGGCTGCATCCCGTGCCGCACCGAAGAGATTCATTTCATACGATCCAGCCGGAAGGCCGCGGCCTGAAAATCTCCGCGAAAGTCTCTGTCCATCTCCATGCCATGGTTCATCCACCAGGCGCCGCTGGCTTCGTTCGGCGTACCGGTAGCCGCTTTGCCCTCGATGGGCGTAAGCGTGTAGCGCGCTTCCGGGTCCAGTCCCTTCAGCTTCAGCCGCGGGAAGCCCCGTCCCTCCTGCGTCGAGTGAATGAACGCGAAGACGACCGACTGGCTCCTGTCGCTGCTGACGGTCTCGGTGGCGGAGAACTCGCTGCCGTTGCGCGGCGAGATCAACCGGTAGAGATCGCCCTGCACGATGGTCGGCTGCACCTGGTGATAGGCCGCGATGAGCCGCTTCGCCAGCGCCATCTCGTCCGCGTTCCACTTGACGATATTCGCGCCGATGCCGAGCGAGCCCTGCATGGAGCTCAACAAGCGGTAGCTGAGCGAGGTGACGCGGCCGTGATTGACCCAGTTCGGCGAGTCCGTTGCCCACGCCATCATCACCTGCGGCGTGTAGGCGTAGGTGAATCCGTCCTGCAGCGTGAGCCGGTCGAAGGCGTCGGTGTTGTCGGAGGTCCACACCTCGTCGGCATACTGCAAGATCCCCAGGTCAACGCGCCCGCCTCCACCCGAACACGACTCCAGCTCCACCTTCGGATGCTTCGCCTTGAGCTCGGCCAGAATGCCGTAGAGGTTGCGAACAAACTCGACGTACACCTTCTTCTGTTCGGCGGGCGGAAGCTGGTCCCATCCCGGCTCGCTCCAGTTGCGGTTGTAGTCCCACTTGAGGAAGGCGATATCGTTCTCGCTGAGCAGCCGGTCGAGGAAGCCCAGCACATAGGCACGCACATCGGGGCGGGCCAGGTTCAGCACCAGCTGGTTGCGCTGCTCCGTGCGCGGACGCCCGGGAAAGTTGAGCACCCAGTCCGGATGCTGACGATAGAGGTCCGAGTCGGGGTTGATCATCTCCGGCTCGACCCACAGGCCGAAGTCCATGCCCAGCGCATGCACCTTGTCGATCAGCGGCTTCAGGCCATGCGGAAACTTCTCCGCGTTCACGTACCAGTCGCCCAGACCGGCATGATCGTCCTTGCGTTGGCCGAACCAGCCGTCGTCCATCACGAAACGGTCCACACCCAGAGCGGCGGCCCGCTCGGCCAGCGCCATCTGCCCGGCCTCGTTGACGTTGAACTCGGTTGCCTCCCACGAGTTGTAGAGCACCGGACGCGGCCTGGGCGCGGCGCTTTCCCCCTGGCCCACGCTATGCGGCAGCACGTGCGCCAACTCGTAGCGGTGCAGCAGCCGCGACGCGCCGCCCAGCCCCTGCGCCGAGTAGCCACCGTAGAACACCGGCGTCTCCAGCGACTCGCCCGGCGGCAGCACGTAGCCGAAGTCAAACGGATTGAAGCCGCCGGTGATGCGTACCGCATCCAAAATATCCTGCTCGACGGTGATGCGCCACGATCCGCTCCACGCGAGCGCGCCAAACCACACCTCGCCGTGGTCCTCGCTGGCGTCGCCCGCCTGGATCGCAAACCACGGATTGGCCTGGTGACTGGTGCTGCCACGGCGGCTCTCGATGACGCGCGCGCCCGGATGGATCGGCTCCTGCGTCAGCGCCCACTCGCCCGCCCATCGCCCGGTGAGGTAGTTGAGCGTGTAGCGGGCGGCGGGCAGCGCCCAGGCGGCGGCGGCGGCCTGCTCGATGGTGACCGGAAGCTGCTCACGGTTCTCAATCGTCGCCGAGCGCGCCAGGATTCCGCTGGCCGGATCGATGGCGTAATGCAGCGTGACAA
>WQYS01000259.1 GCA_009781125.1 Acidobacteriaceae bacterium
CGTCGACGGTGACGGAGAACTTCACCTCTTTGAGCGTGATGACCTTCTGCTTCTTGCGCGCGGCGCGCTCGCTCTTGTCCTTTTCGTAAAGGAACTTGCCGTAGTCCTGAATCTTGCAGACCGGGGGCGTGGCGTTGGGAGAGATCTCGACCAGGTCGAGCGAGCGTTCCCGTGCTATCTTCAGCGCTTCAAACGGGGCCATGACCCCAAGCTGTTCGCCGTTCTCATCAATGACGCGCACCTCGCGCGCGCGGATACGGTCGTTAGTGCGGATGAAGCTCTTGACGGAACGCTTATCGAATGGCGGAATAGATGCCTCCACAGCGGCTCTCGGGCTCGCTATGCGTTAGGGTTTTTGAAATGCACAGCCTGCCTTCAGCCTGCGCTGCACGTATTTAATATATAGCAGCAGTTTCCAGTTCGGATGCAGATTGCTGGCGGAACGATGGACCCGCCCCAAAACTTTCAACCCCCGGAAGGTTGAGCCACGTTCAGCCGTGGCTGTGGCTGCGCACAAAGCTGCGCAGCACGGAGCCGGTGTCCATGGCTCGTTTTACGCCATCATCGAGCATCCGCAGCCAGTCTTGTGCTGGCTCGGTCAACTCCGTAGTTCTGAGCAGATAGCTGATCTGCACGATGATCTCCAGCGAGTTGTTGAGCTCGTGCGTAAGGCGGCGAATCTCGGCAGTGGCGGCAGCGGGAATGCGCTCGGCCTCCGGCGGCGTTTCCGTCACCTTGCCGTGGAGGTTTTTCTCCATTTCACTCATAGGTGGATATGATACGTCACGCGCGCGGTCTGTACGCCAGAGGCAGTTCGATTGACTTTAGTCCGCAGCTTTGACAAACTGAAAACTCGCGGTTCGATGGATTCAGCGCAGGCGGAAGCTCGCAACCGTGCCGAAGTGGCGGAATTGGCAGACGCGCATGGTTCAGGTCCATGTATTCGCAAGGATGTGGGGGTTCGAGTCCCCCCTTCGGCACCAAACCATTTGAATCCATTGCTACGGCATGGCTCCCCGACATTTGAAAGCTATCCCAACAGGCTCGGCTATCCTGTTAGAAGGAGGCGTTTGTGGCTACAACGCTTGAGCAAATTCTCGCCCGCACCGCCGAAGACCTGAAAGCACGCAAGACTGCGGCTAATGCCAACCTGCTGGAACACAAGGCGGCTGCCCGCAAGCCGCGCGGATTCATCGCCGGACTGCGCGCGGCGGCGGCGACCCGTCCGGCAGTGATTGCAGAACTCAAAAAAGCGTCGCCGTCCAAAGGGCTGATCCGCCCGGACTTCCATCCGGACAAACTTGCCTCATCGCTGGAGGAGGCCGGAGCCGCTGCGCTCTCCGTGCTGACCAACGAGCCGTTCTTTCAAGGTTCGCTGACGAACCTGGAGATTGCCTCTTCGACGGTCAAGATTCCGTGCCTGCGCAAGGATTTCATCGTCGATCCCTTTCAGGTGCTCGAAGCGCGCGCCTCGGGAGCCGACGCGATTCTGCTGATTCTGGCCGCGCTTCCGGCAGACCCGCTCCTGGCCGAGTTGCAACGCGAGGCCGCCAGCCTGGAGCTGGACGTGCTCTGCGAGGTACACAGCCGCGAGGAGATGGAGCGCGCCACGGCGCACGGATTCCGGCTGATCGGCGTCAACAGCCGCGATCTGCATACCTTCACCAAGAATCCGGAGCTGCTCTACGAGCTGGCCTCGCAGAAGCCCGCGAACGTTCTGTTGGTAGCCGAGAGCGGCATCCGCGATGGAGCCGAGATTGAGCGGCTTCGCACAGCGGGCTTCGAGGCGTTTCTGATCGGCGAGGCGCTGATGAAGCAGCCCGACCCGGCAGCAACGCTCGCAGCCATGCTGGGGTGCGAGTCCTCCATTAGCTAAGGAGCGGGTTGAGGTCTATCCATAAATCGTGGATAGCTCCTGTGCTTCACTGCGGATTGCGCTTCTCATACAAGTACAGTTGAACGCCCGGCCTGAGCTTGTAGCTGCGGACATATCGATAGCTGGCTCCAAACTTCTGGTTCACCTCTTTGACCTGATCTTTGCGAACGATCAGAATCGGCTCCTTCGTATCCTTGGCATCAACCACTTTGCCCTGGAAAACGGAGTGGGTATAGTCGCGGAGATACCAGGGAAGCGGCCAGTGCTCCGGCGACATAATGCAGATGCCAATGTCTTTGCCTTGGGGATTGCGGGCGGCGAAGGCGTCGATCTCGTCGAGCATCAACAGCAGTTCGCGGCTGCTGTGCGCATAGCTGTACGGGTGCCGGTCATCGTCATAGCGGTTGAAGCTCAGGTCAATGGCCTGGTACATACAGAGGGCCGCAGCGATCACCAGTGGCACAAGTGCAGCCAGCCGACTGCGTCGGTAGAGCTGTTCGAAGCCATAACCGGCAACCATAATCATCGGCAGCAGAAGACTCAAAACCAGCCACGGCGTCTTGTACGGCACCAGCGAGTAAGCGGCGAAGATGCCCAGCGCCCAGAAAGCAGTAAATACCATGAAGCGCGAGCGGGCAAGAATGAGCGTGAACGCCACGCCAAGCCCGCCAAGAATCAGGATTGCTGGCTCGGCTCTCCACATCCAGTTCAGATACTGCCAGACAGGGTGCTTGTGGCCGCCTTCACCGGTTTTGAACCAGAAGCCATACGTCCGCACGGAGTCGAAGATGCCGTGCAGGTTCGTGAAAAAGGACGAGTAGAGGAGCACCCACAAGATCACGAACACCAGCGCCGCTTTATAGAACAGGTCGATTTCGCTGCCAGCCGTGGGAGTTAACGAGGCGGCAGCCAGCGGCGGCGTGCGGCGCATCCGACAGTAGATCGCAGTGCATGGAATCGCGACCAGCCAGACCGCCACGGTGAGCAGCCAGGTCTCTTTGGTAGCGCCCAGCAGGGCGAGCGAAGCGGAGGCCAGCATCAGGTACTTTTGTTTGCCGGTCTCTCGGAACCACAGCCAGGCCACGACCGAGCCCAGGCTGAAAAATACAAACAGCACCTCATGGATGAAGTACCGCGAGAAGAAGACAAATCCGGGCGAGACCGCGGCCAGCGAGGCCGCGGCCAGCGAGCCGAACTCTCCCAGATGCCTGCGCAGCGCGAGCAGCAGCCCGACAATGCCCAGTCCAAACAGCACGGTCACGATGCGCAGCGAGTCCGTGCTGAGCCCGTGCTTCCCGAAGAAGAGACTGTTGATGACGGTCGTGACCAGGGAGATGAAATAAATCGAGGGACCGTGGTAGTTCTGGGGATCGTAACGGTAGAATCCGCCGTGAAAAAGAGTGGTCACGAAGCTCGCGTTGACGCCTTCGTCGTTGTGCATGACCTTGGCGGAAAGCTCCACCAGGCGGAGCACTGCGGCGGCAACAAGAATGCCTGCCGCTCCCCATTGCCACGGCGTGAACGGGAGGAAACGGCGAGACGCGGACGCCGGTTCGGCTACGAGAACGGTTCCCGCAGCTCGCTGAGTGGATTTTGCACCGGAGCCTGCTCTCCTGGCGGTTCGCTTCTTCCTGGCCGTCACCGTGAAATGTTCCTTTGCGTAGGTTTCCTGAAGCTGCTGTTAGCACGGCAGCCGCAACGGTTCCGGCTGCGATACGTTGTCATATGCCCTATATGGAGTTGACAGGATATTATAGCCGCCGTTAGCAACCCGGGATCATTTTCGCTTTTTCTTTGCCATGCGCGGATGCAGGTGCTAGAATTCGCTAGTACCCCAACCAGAGGAGAAGACGCCGTGGCAGTAGACGACCGCACCAAAGCAATCGAGACCGCACTTTCACAACTGGAGAAGCAGTTCGGCAAAGGTTCGATCATGCGCCTCGGATCGAGGGAGGCCATCGTGCCGATCTCGGTGATCTCGACCGGATCTATCTCGTTCGACGCCGCCCTCGGCGTCGGCGGCGTTCCCCGCGGGCGCGTCACGGAGGTCTTCGGGCCGGAGTCCTCGGGCAAGACCACCATCACGCTGCAGATCATCGCTGAGGCGCAGAAGGCTGGCGGCCTGGCCGCGTTTGTCGATGCCGAACATGCGCTCGATCCGGCTTATGCGCGCAAACTGGGTGTCGATGTCGATAACCTGCTGGTGAGCCAGCCGGACTACGGCGAGCAGGCGCTGGAGATCGTCGATGCGCTGGTGAAATCGGGAGCTATTGACGTGCTCGTAGTGGACTCGGTGGCCGCGCTGGTGCCCAAGGCCGAGATCGACGGCGAGATGGGCGATTCGCACGTGGGCTTGCAGGCCCGGCTGATGTCGCAGGCGCTGCGCAAGCTGACCGGAACGGTGGCCAAGTCGCGCACCAGTCTGATCTTTATTAATCAGATTCGCGAGAAGATCGGCGTTATGTTCGGCAATCCGGAGACGACCACCGGCGGACGGGCGTTGAAGTTCTACTCCTCGGTGCGCGTCGATATTCGCCGCATCGGAGCGGTGAAGGAAGGCGAGACGGTCACCGGCTCGCGCACCAAGGTCAAGGTGGTC
>WQYS01000260.1 GCA_009781125.1 Acidobacteriaceae bacterium
GCGGTCCTGTATCCAGCGGGGATAGCTTGAAGCGTCACCCGGATCGGGCATCTTCATCGATTCGACGGGATAACGCTCAGCCCACTCTTTAGGCGGATGAAGCGGCGGATGCGGACGTAGAAAACTGCTCACCAGGAGAAAAGGCGCATCATCATCCTTGTAGCGCTCAAGGAAGCGGCAGGTCTCCCGCGCGACAAATGAGTCGAATTCGTCCTCTGTATCCTCAAACGTCGATGGAAACCCGATAGGTTTCACATGTCCTGCCCACGGTTTTTTTGATCCCCATACACCGGGCAGCTCCGGCAGGCCGGCGCCATCGTCGTTGACCGTCTCGAAGAACACCGGAAACGTATTATTGGCGATCATGTCGGCGAACGCCTGCACCTTCGGCCCCAGGTACATCATCCAGTCATTGAATCCAAGAAAATACTGGAACCCGTGCTTGTGTCCATCGTTGAAGTGCATCTTGCCGATCAGGCCGGTATGATACCCATGCTCGGCAAAGTGGCTTCCGATGGTTGGCTCGTTCCAGGCCAACAGGTCAGTGTTGTCGATTACGCCTGTCGTGTGCGCGTATTTGCCCGTCAAGAGCGCCATGCGCGAAGCTGCGCAGACAGGATACGGACAAATAGCGTTCGGAAATCTCACTCCCCGCGCAGCGATGCGATCAATATTCGGTGTTGGAACCATGGTCCAGCCTGCGGCTCCCATGTAGTTGCTGCGATGCTGATCCGTCATGATGATCAGCACATTGGGACGGTTCTTCTTCGAAACTGCCGCCGCCCCTTTGCCGCTCGCAGGCGCACTCCCCGATGCGTGATCGTCCCGCCTGATTTGAGCGCGGCCTAGAGTTGACGTGCCATACAATCCAGCAGCAGAGAGCAATCGTAGAAAATCTTTCCTTGTCATATCAGGTCCCAACCTTACTTGGCGCAATGCAGGCAAGCTGCGTTCTTCTCGGAGCGTTCTTTGGTGATGCGATCCATATATCCGCTTTCCCGGAATGCTGCGAGCGGGTTCTCTCCTAATCCCCTGGATATTCGCCACGCTCGAATCGCCGGACGCACGTCAGTTGCATACGCGTCCTTGAGGCACTCCTCGGCATCCACAAGTTCCGCCTTGGCCTGATGGCGAGCAAGCTTCTCGTGATCGACCAGCGCTGCTTTCGCGTACAACTCCTGCGCAGTCATGGCTGTCTGAATCATCTCCTCTATCTTGTTCTTCAGATTGTGGCTCTGATCCACCATGTACGCTATATCTGCTTTCTTCCCGGTCTCCCACTCGTACAGATGAATCTCATGGAAGATGCGGAACACCTGGTACGGATCGATCGATCCCAGGGTAAGATCGTCGTCCGCATAGCGTCTATCGTTGAAATGGAATCCGCCAAGCATTCCCTCAGCCAGCAGCCATGCCACAATCTGCTCGATGTTCTGCGCCTGATAGTGGTGGCCGGTGTCTACAAGAACCCTGGCCTGGCTTCCTGCGTTGCGCGCCAGAGACATGGACATGCCCCAGTCTGCGATGTCTGTATGGTAAAACGCAGGTTCAAAGGGTTTGTACTCGACCAGCATGCGCTGATTCGGCTGAAGACGCGAATGCACCGCCTGAAGGCCATCGATGAACAGCTGGCGGCGCTGTCGGATATTGGCGGTTCCAGGATAACTGGAACCATCGATAAACCACAGGGAAATGTCCCGGCTGCCTGAAGCTGTAGCTATATCGATGCTGTCCCAGATGTGTTCGAGCGCTGCCGTGCGGATACCCAGATCGGGATTGGCAAGAGATCCGTTCTTATAAATCTGACCCTCAAAAACGTTGGGATTGATCGCGCCAATGCGGGTTCCGTGCTTGACGGCGAGGTCTGCCACGCGCGTGGCGTCGCCCTTTCCATCCGGATAGTCCCACAGAACATGCACGGCAACCGTGGGACAACATCCGGTAAACCTGTGCACGCAACCGGCATCCGCGAGCTTTTCTTCTATCGTGGTCGCGGCTGCGGGCTGGCGAAACGTTCCGAATCGTGTCCCGGAGTCCGTGAACGCCCAGGAAGGCAACTCAATTACAAATCCATCCAGCGCTTTCCAAATCTTTTCTTCCATGCTGACTGCCATCTCTATTCCCCCTGTAAGTTAAGGCTCGACTACGATCTTCATTCCCTGCCGTGATTCCATGACTGCGAAGGCTTCCTTGATCTCGCTCAGTGGAAAGCGATGGGTAATCAACGGCTTGACTCTCACCTGTCCACTTTCCAGAAGACGGAGCGCGAGCTTGTGCTGCCTGGGCACAGAGCCGTGGGAACCGGTTAAAAAAGATTCACGATAATGAATCTTATTCGAATACAAGCTCATGGGCCGTGCATCTTTCCCCAGACCTCCGAAAAGATTGACATAGCCGCGGTGCGCCACCATCTCCACCGCCTGCTCGTGCGCTTCCACCGAGCCGCTGGTTGTAACGATCACATCGGCTCCGTGGCCACCGGTGGCTTCCATCACGGCACGGACTACATCCACCTGTTCGCTGGATAGATACAGATCAGCGTTGTAGAACTTGGCAATCTCCATCCTCTTCGCGCTTCGCTGGATGCCAATCACCTTCTGCGCTCCCATGGCCCGCGCCAAATCGATCATCATGCAGCCGATAGGACCCAGCCCGATGATCACAACCGTCTTGCCCAACGACATGTTCGCCACCTCAAGCCCGTTGATGGCACAGGCAAGCGGCTCGGCCAGCGCCGCTTCTTCAAAACTGAGATGATCGGCGAACTGTGCGATCGGTCCTTCTGCGCAAATCAACCGCGGTATCTTCATGTATTCGGCGAAGGCTCCCGGAATCTGATAGCCAACCGCATAGTTGATCTCGCAATTATTTCCGAGACCGTTGCGACACCAGTCACACAGGCCGCATGGAACATCCGCGGCGATCGAAACACGGTCGCCCACCTTCAGGCCACTTACCTTGGCTCCTACCTTTACCATTACGCCTGACGCTTCATGACCGGTAACGGTAGGTGGAATCACTCGCGGATTGCCGTGGTGAAGAATCCGTATATCCGACCCGCAAACGCAGCAGGCCTCCACTTTCATCAGAGCCGAGTCGTCATCGATCTCCGGCACCGGAACTTCTTCAACGGCCATCCGGTCGATGCCGTGAAGAACGGCAGCCTTCATGGTCTTGGGTATGGCAATCTCTTCAGTCTCTTCGCGTTTTTGCGTAGCAACAACACTCATATAGCTTTTTGTCCTCCGGTATTCGGTTGAATCAGTACCTTGCAATAAAATTGTGACCGGTCCTTCATCATGCGCAGTGTGTTCCAGGCTTGATCCAGCGGCACCCGGTGCGTCACCAGAGGCTTAACATCGATCACACCCGAAGCCATCGCCGCCAGCGAACGATGCCAGTCATCATCTTCGCCGAAGGCTCCGTAATCGGAGTTCCACGTTCCCAGAATCTGAACCTCTCGCCGCATCAGACGGGATATACGTTCTGCAGGAATGGTGATGTCGTCGCTGGGGTTTCCAAGCAGTACAATCCTTCCGCCGTGCCGCGCGCCCCGCATAGCCTGAAGCGTTGCCTGCGGAACGCCTGCCGCATCGACGCACAGATCGGCGCCGAGCCCACCGGTCATCTTCTCGATCTCTGCAACCGGGTCGCCTGCGCGCAGATCGACGACATGCTCAAGACCGAAGCCTCTGGCCAGACCCAGCTTTTCCGAAACCATATCGACGATCATGACCTTCGACGCGCCCAGTGCGCGCGCCCACTGAGCCACCATGAGTCCGATCGGTCCAGCGCCAAATACCACTACCGATTCGCCAACCGAGGTTCCTCCAGCGCGCCGTATTGCGTGCAAAGCTACTGCGGCAGGCTCGATCATAGCGGCTTCATCCAGCGAAACGCCATCCGGAATACGCAGCAAATTCCGCACAGGAGCTACAACATATTCCGCGAAGGCGCCGTTACTCCGACTCCCTAGGTAGTCATAGTTGAGGCACTGCGCATACCTGCCGCGCTCGCATGAGACGCAGTCACCACACCACAGAAGCGGGAAAACGGCAACACGATCTCCAGGAGAAAACGCCGTCACACCTTCCCCAATACTCTCCACCACACCTGAAAACTCGTGCCCACACACGATCGGGAAGAAGTAGGGACCTTTCCCGAAGAATCGCGGTATATCTGAATTACAGACTCCGCAAAAGCCGACCTTGACCCTCACCTTGCCCTTCGCGGGTTCAGGCAGCGCAACCCTCTCGCAACGCGCGTCCCCTATGGCATGAAGGACAAGCGCATTCATTTTGTCCATACTCTCCCCTATCACTAGCGTTCCTCCCCGCTACACTGGAACGATTTCAGCTTGACGTGTGCTCATCTGAAGACCTTCCTGAATGGCCATCCGCATTCTGCGCATGTTCTCGTTCCTTGACTCTCTACGCTTGAAGAGGCTGCTTGTGCCAGCAACCAGAATGTCCCCA
>WQYS01000261.1 GCA_009781125.1 Acidobacteriaceae bacterium
CGTGGCGTCTTCGCGCAGGTCGCGAATCGACTCCAGCGCCAGATTGCGCGAGACGTTGTAGGCAGGATCGTCGGGAAGCGACTTGATGGCCGTCGCCCAGCGCTCGGTGTTCTCGATGAGCTTCGGCAGGGCCTTGCGAATGTCGCGATGGTTCTGTGCGTAGTCGTCCAGATTATCGCTCAGTTCGTCGGCGAGCGCCGTAAACTGCTCCAGCAGATCGTGCGTATCCTGCTCGCGTCCGGGGCGGCGAGGGTGGGCATAAAGATCGCGAATGTCGCTCACGCGGGCATCGATCAGCTTAATGAAGACCAGAACCCGATCGTTGGCAAAATATGCGGAGTCGCGTAACTCCTCGATCTCTTTGTCTGAGAGAGCGTTGTCGCTCTGCTGCGCATGGAGTACGGCGGCCGTCGCAGGAAACAGAAGGAGAAGGAGAAAAGTCAGTCGCCGGATCATAGCACCTTAGTGTTTCGCCTAATGTTTGAAGACCTGTGTGAGAAGTTCGTCCTGTACCTGGTTCAGCTCGTTGAGCGCCGCCTGAAGCGTGGCCTTATCTTCGCCGGACGCCTGGTGAAGATACTCGTCCAGCCGATAGGCCGTGCGGTGCATAATCATCTGCGCGTCCTTGACGCGCCTGGGATCGTTGGCCAGTCCGGTGTGAATCAGCTCGGCGTAATGCTCGATCTTTTTGAACATGGCGCTGGCGTGTTCGGTGTCGCCGTCGAGCATCTGCTTGCCTGCCAGATCGGTCATGGCCGAGACCAGTTCAGTGTAGCGGAGGCACTGATCGCGCGGATTGGCCCGCTCGGCGCGCTTTTCAAGCTGCACGATGGCCTGTTCGCCGGACTGATTCCTGTCGGCAGCCCGCAAGCAGGCCGGAGGCAGAATCAGAGGCGTCAGCAGCGTCATTTGCAGAGCCATGCTGAAGGGGTATGTTCTCATGACGCACCTCGCGGGCGCGCTACCTGGTGCTTTCTAGTGCGATGAGGCGGTGGCGCGCCTCCCATTCCTCATTTGGAAACTTTCCTTTCGCCTCGGAAAGGAACTGCCTATATAGTTCAGATGCCTCTTTACGCTGGTGGAGTTTGTCATGCGCCGTGGCCGCCAGAAAGAGCGTGGCCGGCGACGGCGGCAGCACGGTAGCGCGCACCGCGAGCGCGCTCAGAGTCGTTGCCGGGTCGTTGTTAGCCGAAGCGGCGTAAGCGAGATGGCTGGCAACCTGGCCCAGGTCCTCTTTGTTGCGGAAGGCTCCGGGGTTCGCTATCAGCGCCTTTAAAAGGGTCTCCGCCTCGGCGTATCTCTGAAGATGGATGAGAGCATCGGCGCGATCGTCGGCCAGCATCAGGTCGCTGGGAGCCGCGGCGAGCAGGGCGGCGTAGAGAGGCTCGGCCTTGTCGTAGTTGCCGGTCTGGCTGTAGAGACGCGCCAGCAGGCGGGTCAGGTTCGTGTCTTCTGGATTTTTGCCGTGCAGACTCTCCACCGTGGAAAGGGCCTTCTCCGGCTGATTCTGCGCTATATATATACGGGCGAGCTGCACCTGGAGGGACGGGGCCAATGGATCGTCCGGATGCTTTTCCAGCGCGGCGGTAAGCGTCGCAAGCGCCTGGTCAGTCTTGTTCTGCTGAAGCAGAAGATGAACCAGCGAGGCGCTGACGTCGGGGTTTCCCGGATCAGCCGCGAGCAGACGGCGGTATGTCGCCTCCGCCGCGGCTGCGTCGCCGGAGGCTTCGGCCAGCTCGGCGGAGAGCAGCGTGTCGTCGGGCGTCTCCGGCGAGAGCTTGAGAGCTTCCAGAAGCTCCTGGCTGGCGGCGGCGGGGTTTTGCTGCTGATCCAGCCGGGCGAGTGCTCTGTAGGCGTGGGCGCGAAGCTCCGGGTCTCCGTTGGCAATCGCCGCCGCCGCAGAGAGCTCGGCGTGCGCCTCATCTGCCTTGCCTGCGCGTGCCAGAAGAAGCCCCAGAGCAAGATGAGGCTCAAGGAAGTTCGGCTCCGCCTCGCTCGCCTGCCTGTAGCTTGCTTCAGCGGCTGAGGTTTGATCGAGTGCATCCTGCGCCAACCCAAGGTCGTAGAGAATCTTGGCGTCATTGGGGTTCTTCCCGGCCAGCGCCTGGAGAAGTTTCAACGCAGCGGGGTAGTCCCGTTTCGAGAGCGCTTCAGTGGCTTGAGCGTACAAGGGATCCGGCGGCTGCTCGGCTGTCGTGTCCGTAGTTCCGGCGGGAAGCTGTGCCTGAACGGAATAGCAGCAAACGAGAAGCGGTAAAAGCAGGAGTGCAGCTAAAAACGAAGACAGTCGCATTTGTAGTTTTGTATGAATCATCCAGATGGCTTTGCCGTATGAGCACCGAAGGCGCGTTCTATACCAGCCCAGGGCGCAGCCCTGGGTACAGGTGTCTATATGAGGAATCAAGGGCTGTAAGCCCGCCCTATACCGAAGTCGTGATTCTGTAAAAATCTTCATCGAAAACGAAACCAATGCAACGCCTATAGAACGGTCCTTCAGCCCTTCGTAATAGGAATGCCTGTAACCCAGGGCTTTGCCCTGGGCTGGTATAGAACGCGCCTTCGGCGCTCTCTCTATAGTTTAGTCCTGCCCGAGGAAGCGAAGGTCGGGTAGAGCGGGCAGAGCCTCGATCTCAGCTGCGTACTGGCGGAACAGCTTGATGGTGCGAACGCAGTCGGGGCCGAGCCGGTAATGGATATTCCGCGTCAGGTAGTGGCGAATCGTCTCTGCCGGCAGGCTGAGGCGCGGTGTCCACTCCTCGACGAGATCATCGATGTGATCGAGGCCGTGGTCGCGGGAGTCTGTCAGGTCGCGGATGAGCTGTTCCGGCGTGAGATTGCCGTTGAGAGCTTCGGGACGCACGGCCCAGACGGCGGCAACCCAGGGGAGTCCGGTTCGCGCGCGCCACTCGTGGGCCATGTCGAACCACTGACACGGGCCGGCTGCCTCCTCGATCTGGCTGCGCGACTCAACCGCAAGCAATGCCGGATCGCCGATCAGCAGAGCCGCGTCAGCCTGACGCAGCATGGCAACGGGGTCGGCTGGCTGCGGGAGGAAGGTTGGCGCGGTTGAAAGAAACTTGCGGAAGAGAATCTCGACGTAAGCCCGAGAACTGCGCGAGGCGGTATCGGCGGCGATGGTGCGAACGGATGCGAGCGCGCGGTCAGCGTCGCTGGCGCCGCTCTTTACAATGAGCTGAATGGAGCGCACGCAATCGAGCGAGGAGATGGTGCCGTCGGAGACGATGGCAAGATCAGGCGTGAGCGCGGCGATAGGAATCAGCCCCAGATCGGCGCGGCCTGCGTGCAGTTCTTCGGCGCAGAGCGCAGGCAGAGTGTAATGAATCTGGTAGCGGCGGGCGAGTTCTGCGGCGAGAGGCTCGTGTTCAAAATCCCACATCAGAGGAGCGGGGTTGAGAAAGCCAATAGCAGCTACGCGCACGGGATGGAACGAATTCTGAGCCAACAAATTAATTTTATAGCTCCGGCAAATAAATGCCGATTCGAAGATTGGACATCAGACGGCAAAAACATCCAGGGCGTCATCCTGAACGAAGTGCAGGAGCGCCACAGGAGCGGTTCCGGCGCTCCGGCGCTGGGCGAAACTTTATCTTCGACGGAAGGTGTTGCGGATGGCCGCCGAACGCACCTCTGTCGCGGACTCCTGCTTGACGCCTTCAGGATACAGAACCACGAAGCGGCGCGAGCCTTCTCCCGAGGAAGCCGTCGTCAACCCGGACGATGCCAGCTCCATGTGTAGAATCCTCCGCTCGCGCGAGCTCATGGGCGCAAAGCTGAATGGCCTTCCAGTTGTGCGTACGCGCTCGATGGCTACCTCGGCGGCCATGCGCAGCTCCTGCTGGCGCAGAATCTTGAAGTTGTCGGCATCGAAAAAGATGCGGTCGTGCTCCTCGTGCTCGAAGCGCAGAATCTTCGCGGCCATGTGCTCGATGGCCAGCAGAAGCTCTCCATTCCGAGCCAGCAGCAGAGAGACGTCCGGGCCGGTGAACGCAACGGCGATCTCAGGCGAAGACTTCGCCGCAGCCGTGTCGCCGGAGTCATCCTTGCCGTTGCACGTGATCTTGTACTTGAGGTTGAACCTTCCGTGCCGAACCAGCGTCTGCAAAAAGCCTTCGATCTTCTCTGACTGAGTTGCCGCGGAGCCCATTTTTGTGTTCCTCATCTGTCTGGTACGGTTTCAATCCTATAGCAGCCCGCGCGGAAATGCTCGCGCGCGGGCCGAAGAAGCTATCGTTTGCCTTGAATCACGGTTGGCTTTTTGCCGAGACCGGCCTTGCGGCGCGCGCGTTTTTCAGCGATCTCGCGCATCTCGCGTCCCATCGAGGTGCGATTGATGATCAACTGCAGCCCGATGTTAATCAGGTTTCCGACCGCCCAGTACAGTCCCAGGCCGGAGCCGTAGTTCCAGACGAAGGCGCCGAACATGACAGGCATGACGAAGGCCA
>WQYS01000262.1 GCA_009781125.1 Acidobacteriaceae bacterium
GCTCCAGAGGCGCGTGCAGGAAGTCCGCATCGATCCAGTGAACCTTGCCAGCGTCTTCTCCCAGCCGCTGCTGCGCCGCCTCCAGCGCCGGCTCGGCCACGTCGAGCACGGTCACATCGCCGAACCCGGCGGCGATCAGATCATCGGCCAGCGTAGAGGCTCCACCGCCGATATCGAGGATGGCCGCGCGGCGCGACACCGCCACGCGCCGAATCCAGCCCAGCGAGACATCCAGATGCGGACGGTACCAGCTCACCTCCGTAGACGACTTGGCGCGATAGACATTTTCCCAGTGTTCTTTTCGTTCCATCTGCATTTTGCCGCCTCGATTGCGATGTGCATCGCCGGTCGAAGTACGCTCACTGCATTCAGTCGATGCAAGTCAGACAGGCGAATACCCGCACACCTGGCAGGCCGTCGCTGCGGCTGGCCAGATGTGGGCGAATCCTGCTCAGGCCTCGATGGCGACCGGCTCGGGCTGTGTTGACACTCCGCCTTTTCCGTTGTCGCCCTGCGAGCCGCTCTTGCGGATGTCGATGCCGCCCTTGAAGAACGCTCCATCCTCAATCGAGATGCGGGCTGCAATCACGTCTCCGGTCAGCGAACCTTCGCTGCGGATGTCCACGCGGTCGCTGGCCTGGCAGTTGCCGCGCACCTTGCCTAGAACGATAATCTCGCGGGCGATAATGTTGGCCGCGACCTGGCCGTTGCGGCCAATGGTCACGCGGTTGCCGGCCAGGTTGATCGAGCCTTCCACCTTGCCGTCGATGAAGAGCGATTCCGACCCGGCGATCTCGCCTTTGACGATCACGGATTTACCGATGGTCGCCTGTTCGCCAGTCGACGAGGCTCCGCCGCCGGCGTTGGGCAAGGGACGTGACGTCTCGAAGCCCGCTACCGGAGGCGTCGGCCGCGCGGGTTCGGGGGTTGAGGGGATGTTGCTTCCCGGCTGATTCGGTTTCCACATAGTTGTCAGTTTCCTTTCGTGACTGGATCAGATGCTCTGCGGGCTACAAAAATACACCATCCCAGGACGTGCGCGTTCTTTTACGATACTACTCTGGACGGCTGCGCGTCCTACGTGCAATTCACAGTCCGATTCTGGTTTTTGAACCTCTTTCAGCACTCCCTCTGAATCCCTTGCGGATTCCTCGCGAGGCTCTTAAGAGGTAAGATGAAGTTTCTTCCCTTTGCGCTTTCTGTTCGAGTGGAAACTGATCGTTATGGACATGCGTGTTCTTCTTTTGCTGAGTCTTTTTGCATGGATGCTGCACCCTCTGGCGGCCGCAACCCCCAAGACGCACACCGTTACGCTCGGCCCTGCCCGCCGCGTTCCTTACACACAGCCAGACGCGAAGCCCGAGGAAAAATCCGATGAAACATCCATGTTCCGCGTGCGCGCGCTCTACGTGGACGGGGTGCAGAAGGAGTGGACTATGGGCGAGCTGCACTCGGTTACGGACCGCACCTTTGCCATCCGCCGCGCCCTGCTCATCAACGACGCGCTGGCTACCGACAAGGCTCCCCGCTGGAACTGGCAGCCCGGCCCGTGGCTCACCGTGGATCGCCACACCGGCCACATCACGGCGCTGCACCTGCCCTACTTTGATCCCGTGGTCTCGAACGCCGTCTGGTTTCGCGACTACGCCGCCTACTGCGGCACCAACACCACCTCCAAAGGCGGCTTTCTTTACGCCATCGTGGCGCAGCTGGGAGCGCGCCGTGCCGTTGTACAGAAGTGGATCGGCGCCTGGCCCGAGCCGAACCACTTCGTTCCCGTCTGCCAGCCCGCGAAGTGGGAGCGGCAGCCGCTGCGGGTCACCATCCAGCCCACCGGCGGCGCTGCCACCACCTACGATGTCGTGGGCTCCAGCTCGATCATCGAGGCAGGCGACAACGACGACAGCGAAGCTCCATAAAGCTGCCAGATGCGGGGCTTGAATCGTTAAGTTTGCTTCGGAGCAGTGTTCGCCTTACTATCGCCTCAGTGGACATTCTGAAGGACAAGAAGAAGAACCCCAGGCAAGAGGAAGCGGAGCGGCTGGTCTCGGCGGGCCGCGTGGACGACGACGCGGCGTTCGAGCTGAAGCTGCGGCCTACGCGCCTGCATGAGTTCATCGGGCAAACCAAAGCCAAGGAGCAGCTTGCCATAGCTCTGGAGGCCGCCAAACACCGCGACGAGGCGCTCGATCACGTGCTGCTCTTCGGGCCTCCCGGACTGGGCAAGACGACGCTGGCGACCATCATCGCCAACGAGCTTGGAGTCGGCTTCCAGCAGACCAGCGGCCCGGCGTTGCAGATTCAGGGCGATCTGACGGCCATCCTGACCAACATCCGCGACAAGCAGGTGCTCTTCCTCGATGAGATCCATCGCCTGCAGCCGGTGCTCGAAGAGAAGCTCTACACCGCGCTAGAAGACTACAAGCTGGACATCATGATCGGGCAGGGCCC
Source organism: Acidobacteriaceae bacterium (assembly GCA_009781125.1). Next base: position 2,452 of record WQYS01000262.1, read on the forward strand.
GGCGGCGCGCACGCACGTCATGGACATCAAACCGTTTACGTTCGTGGCGGCGACCACGCGGCCCGGACTACTGTCGAGCCCGCTGCGTTCGCGCTTCGGAATTCTGCTGCGCCTGGAGTTCTACACCGACGACGAGCTGCGCTTCGTAGTCGAGCGCTCCGCCGATGTGCTGGGAGTTCCCATCGACCGCGATGGAGCCGCAGAGATAGCGATGCGCTCGCGGGGGACTCCGAGAATAGCCAATCGCCTGCTGCGGCGCGTGCGCGACTACGCCGAGGTGCGAGCCGCAGGAAAGATCGACCGGCCCACGGCCATCCGCGCGCTCGAAATGCTGGAGGTCGATGCGCACGGCTTCGATGAGCTGGACCGACGTTTGCTGCGCACCATCATCGAGAAGTACGACGGCGGCCCGGTGGGATTGAATACGCTGGCCGCAGCGCTGGCCGAAGAGCAGGACGCGCTCGAAGAGGTCTACGAGCCGTTCCTGATCCAGATCGGCTTCCTCGACCGGACCCCACGGGGAAGAGTGGCAACGCGGCTGGCGTATGAGCATTTGGGCATCGAGCTGCCGCGAAAAACGACCCTGTTCTGATCATTAGATCAAGGCAGAACGAAGGACTCCGCCTTTCTCTCGAAGACGTGTTTCTGCCTCTGCGCGGGAAAGTCCCGCAAGCTGCATGAGCACGGCTACTTTCACGCTGCCCGCCTCCTCAAGCAGGTGAGCGGCGCGGCCGGGGTCGACTCCTGTGGCTTCGGCTATGATGCGATGGGCGCGGTCTACCAGCTTTTCGTTGGTCGGCTGCACGTTGACCATCAGGTTGCCGTAGACCGCTCCGGTGCGGATCATCACGCCGGTTGAGAGCATATTCAACACCAGCTTCGTGGCTGTGCCCGCCTTCAGGCGCGTGGAGCCGGTAACCACCTCGGCTCCGGTGACCGGAGCGATAGCGATATCGGCAACGGCGGCCATCGGCGAGTCGGCCACGCAGGTGAGCGAGATCGTCAGAGCGCCCAACGTGCGGCTGTGTTCCATCGCTCCCAGCACGTAGGGAGTTCGTCCGCTGGCGGCGATACCCACCAGCGTGTCTTTCTCTCTGAAGCCAGCAGCGGCAAGGTCAGCGGCTCCCTGCTCGCGGGAGTCTTCGCTCTTCTCGCTCGACTTGCGCAGCGCCGAGTCGCCGCCTGCTATGATTCCCTGCACCAGAGTCACAGGCACCGAGAAGGTGGGCGGACACTCCGAGGCATCGAGCACGCCCAGACGTCCGCTGGTGCCTGCGCCGATGTAGAAGAGGCGTCCTCCGCGCGCGAAGCGCTCGGCAATCGCGTCCACGGCGCGGGCGATCTGCCCAAGCTCGCGGGCGACCGCCAGCGGGACCTTCTGGTCTTCCTCGTTGATGACGGTAAGCATCTCCAGCGTCGTCAGTTGGTCGATGTGCATGGTGCGAGGATTGCGGCCTTCCGTCGTGAGCGCGGCGAGATTCATAATGCATCCATCATAATCACCGTTCAGCGTGAATGGACGACGCGATAAAATTAATCGGTTACTCAACACAGGAAGGGACTCGAACAGATGAGCGCAGAGATGCAGACGGCATTGGCAGGTCAGGTGGAATCGGCGGCGAAGGCGGCGGGATTGAGTGTGGTTACAACCGGCGAGGGCAGGGACTTTTCAGGCGGGCGGACAATGCGCTTCATGCTGGCGCTAGCCTCAAATCCGGCCAAGACGCATCTGCTGGAGCTGAGCGCCGGATTCGACTTCAGCGGCTCCCCCTTGCAGAGCGCGGTCGAGAGCTATCTGCAAGAGACTGCAACACGGATGAAGAATCCGCGGCCCGACTGCTACGTGACCTTGCATGGAGTCCCCCTGAGCCTGGGCAAGTTTGAGTGGCCGATTCACGGCTCGACCTCCGGGGCCGACACGCTGGTCGTTCCCGGCGAGGCGTGGCTCGAGGACGGCAAGGAGACCGGACTGCATGCCAAAATCTCCGCCGCCATCTCGCAGAC
>WQYS01000263.1 GCA_009781125.1 Acidobacteriaceae bacterium
AAAGGCGCGAACATAGTCGGCGGCCCGCGCGACTGCAGCGGCTCCGGCGACGCATCCCAGCCCGAAGCTCGGTATTCGCTTGATGTTGACAGGGAAGGCCAGCCGGTTGGCCAGGCGCGCATCTATAGATGGACTGCAGATACCGGTGACAGATACGAAGAAGATGGCGGAGACGTCTTCAGGCGAGACTCCGGCCTGATTGAGGGCGCTGCAGACGGCTTTCTGACCCAGATCGACGGCGGCGGCGATCCAGGCGTCGTTGCTCTTGCCGAAGCTGTCGAGCGCCGGGTAGTGTTCGAGCGGAAAGACCAGATTGCGATACTCTACGCCGCAGTTGGTGTGCAGGCGCGTGAGCAGGCGCGAGGCATTCGGATATTTCATCTTGTGCTGCCAGCGCTCGCGCAAGGCCTCTGCAATCACGGTTTGGGAGTAACGGTATGGCGGGAAGGCTGTTCCTGCGGAGCAGATGCGCATATATAAAGAGACCGTCCTGTTGTTGCAGAATATGTTGCAAAAAATAATCGGTGTATAACAAAAAAGATGATTATACGGAACATCGAATCCCAAAAGCCGTTCACGACAAAAGATTCGTCCACGATCCGTTCGATACTGGATCGGGCCAATGCGCCGGTTCAAAACCAGAGCCTGGCCGAAGCCAGTCTGCCTGCGGGCGCTCGAACCGAACCGCACTGCCACAAGTTGACCGAGGAGTTTTATTTCATACTCGACGGCGCAGGTGAAATGACCGTCGGCGATGAAACGCGGACGGTCGCAGAGGGAGACGCCATTCTGATACCGCCGGGAGCGCGGCACACAATCCGGGCCGTGCGCCCACTGCGGTTTCTCTGCTGCTGCGCTCCGCCCTATGCTCACGAAGACACGTATCTGTGATGAATCTGGGAAATGGTGAGACGTCGGCCCTGTCGCGAACGCTCGGGTGCCCCATCCTTCGTCCGCAAAGCTGCTGGGGAGGGTCCATGACGTCTGGGCGGACGAAGGGTGGGAAAGTATGACGCTCGATCAGACGTCGTTTCCGTCTCAAACAATGGTGAGTTGAGCCGTATACTTTCCCACCCTTCGCAAAAAACGCGAAGGATGGGGCACCCGGGCGTTCGTGGCAGGGCGAAAGAATGACAAGGGTAGGGGCAGAAAAGAACAAAACTGGCCAATGCCCGGATTTAGTGCAATACTAGATGATAAGGATATCTGACCGGCTGTAGATGCCAGGTCAGCATCGGCTACCGCTCGTCCAGGTAAGACAAAAGGTCTCCGGAGAGCGGCAACAAGATTTTGATTTTGAAAGTGATTTGAAGCCGGCCAGGCGAGAGACGTCAGTCCGTTGGCCGGACAGGTTTCAGGAAGTGCGCGTTTCCGGATGGCAAACGGCCCCGCCTCGTATCAGAAATTCTGAGAATTCTGAGGTTGTTGTGGTCACAAAGTCCGCTCGCTCATGGCTTTACGAAGGTTCACCCGATGTCGGCGCTCCATCTGTGAGATCAGCGCGACGCCGGGCGTTCGGTGTACGTTTGTATGTACTTAGGATGAGTTGTATGCAACACCTATACAAGTACTCACCAGCCACGCCTTCGGCTCCTGCACTCTGTCCGTGAGTCATAAGTTCCGATGCTCTCTCTGCCTTGTCTGCCGTCCGCCATCGCGGGCAGAAAGAGTAGAGAATGCCAAAAGAGATTTATATATCCAGCACGCCGCATGAGACGCGGCTTGCCATCGTCGAAGAAGACAACCTCTCAGAGATCTATTACGAGCGGGAAAACGAGTACACCCTGGCCGGTTCCATCTATAAGGGACGGGTGACGAGGGTGCTTCCGGGCATGCAGTCCAGCTTTGTGGACGTCGGGCTGGAGCGCGACGCCTTCCTGTACATCACCGACTTCATGGAAGAGGCGGGCGACTCCGCCGAGTTCGAGACCGAAAGCGTGCCGCGCACGGGCCGCAAGGAGCGCGGAGGCCGCAAGGAGCGCCGGGATAGCCGGGATAGCCGCGAAACTGCGACCGCTGTGACCGAAGACGGCAGCCGTGATCTTCCATCTGTCGCTGAGGAAGCTCCGGTTTTCGAGGCGCAGGAGACCTTCGCTGAGAGCGAAAGTGTTCAGGATTCTGATCGGGGCTCGGCTGACTCCGAGCAGAGAGCCGAGGGAGGCCGCCGCTGGCGCGGACGCCGTGGACGCCGCCGTGGACGCGGCGGTCGTCAGACTGAAACCGCTTCCGGCGAAGAGACCTCTGAAATCCAGCAAGCTCCTGAAACTATTGAGGCTGCGGCGGAGCCTGCTTATGAAGAGGCGGAAGCTCCGCTCTATGAACCTGACGAAGTGATTGCGTCGCCTGCGGTGAGCGAGGAGGCTCCCGAGGCTGAAGCTGACGTCTTCGAGGAGAGCGCCCAGAGTGTTCCAGTCACTCCGCGCCAGGACAACGAGCGCAGAGGCGGACGCTTCGACCGCCGCCGCAACCGCGGCCATCGCGTTCCCCGCACCGCGTCTTTCGACGTGGAGAGCGCCGAGGGAAGCCATGTCTCGGCGGACGAGGACGCTGAGACGGAGCGCCTGGTTCTGCCGGGCGAGTCGCTGTCCAAGTACCGCGCCGCCGGGGAGTCTGTTCCCGCGCCTGACGCCGCGCCCGCTGCGAAGCCACCAGCCGTGACGCCGACTCTCTCGGCTCCGAACTACGAGGTTCCGGAGGGATGGGACGGCGGCCTGGTGCTGCCGGGCGAGAACCTCTCGCGCCATCGCAGGGCCGAGTCGCAAAGCCGTCCTCAGCAGTTCGCTGCCGAGCCGGTGGAAGAGCCTTGTGCCGAGCCGGTAGCAGCCGTGTCCGAGCCAGCCGTCGGGGAGCCGGTGGCTCCCGTTGTGGTCGAAGAGGTACAGGAGGCTGCTCCTGCTGCCGAGCCGGTTGAGTACGAGCCCGCCGAAGATGCGTCGGTCTCCTACCGCGTTGAGCCGAATCCGCCGAGCGAGTTCCGCCAGAGCGCGCCGCCGGAGGCCGAGCCGGAGGTTCTCGAAACCGAAGAGCCAGCCCACGAGGTCACTACGCTTCGTGCCTCTGGTGAGATGGAGTTCGCCGCTCCGGTGGCCGTAGACGAGGTTCGCCACGAGGCCGAGAGCCAGGCCTTCGAGCCGGGCGCGGGCGTGGTCGTCGAGGAGGTCGTCGGCGAAGAGATTCTCGATGAAGAAGAACCTGTAGGGACGCTGCACGCCAGTGCCTTCGAGGAGCTGGACAGCCTGGACGAGGAAGAGGTTCTGGGCACCATGATCCGCGACATATCGATCGAGGAGTTCACGCGCCCCAACCACGAGGTCGAGGACGAGGAAGATGAGTTTGTCGAAGAGGATGCGGTCGAAGGCAGCGCCGAAGCCGACGAAGAGGCTCCGGTAGAGACCGAAGAGCTCGACGAGGCTGAGGACGAGGAAGAGATCGAAGAAGAAGACGAAGAGGACGAAACCGAAGATGCGCAATCATCGGAGAGCCGTCCGCAGGAGCGCCGTGGCCGCGCTCGCCGCGTTGCGCGCGGCGGACGAACCGACCGGGTTGACCGGATGCGCGGACGCCGCAGCCAGGGCGACCGTCGTGGACCTCGGAGAACCATGCAGGTCACGAATCTTCCTGCGATTAACGAGCTGCTGAAGCCCGGCCAGGAGATTCTGGTGCAGATTGCCAAGGAGCCGATCGCCAAGAAGGGCGCGCGTATCACTTCGCACATCGCTCTGCCCGGACGCTTCCTTGTGTTCATGCCGACGGTGAACCACGTGGGCGTCTCGCGCAAGATCGAATCTGACGGCGAGCGCCGCCGCCTGAAGGAGGTTCTGCTCTCGGAGAAAGGCGACGCCAGCGGCGGATTCATCGTCCGCACCGCCGCCGCCGGGGCCACCGAGGAGGAGCTGCGCAGCGATCTGCGCTTCCTGCTGAATCTGTGGAGCGACATCAAGGAGCGCTCCGAGACGTCGAAGGCGCCCAGCCTGATCTACCACGACCTGAATCTGGTGGAGCGCATTCTGCGCGATCAGGTGGGCGACAACTTCTCGGCCATCTGGGTCGATTCGGAGGAGAACTACGAGCGCATTCTGCGCTTCCTGCAGCGCTTCCAGCCGTCGCTGATCCGCCGCGTAAAACTTTACTCCAAGGAGACGCCGCTGTTCGAGCAGTTCGGCATCAACGAGGAGATCAACAAGGCGCTGCGGTCGAAGGTGTGGCTGAAGTCGGGCGGATCGATTGTCATCAATCAGACCGAGGCGCTGGTGGCCATCGACATCAACACAGGCAAGTACGTCGGCAAGACGGCGCGCCTGGAAGACACCATCGTCAAGACCAACCTCGACGCCATTCCCGAGATCGTGCGCCAGATTCGCCTGCGCGACCTGGGCGGCATCATCATCATCGACTTCATCGACATGGACGAGCGCAAGAACCGCAACCG